>CAZLRM010000001.1:0-32507 GCA_964561895.1 uncultured Christensenellaceae bacterium
CATGAACATCGAATCGCCCGAGAACATGCGCCCGAGCGCTTTGCCGAAGCCGCCCTGCATGTTGGTCTGCATCGTGATTCCGCTGTCCATCCAGATCATGCCGCCCGACTGTGTAAAAATGCTTTCACCCGCGTCCAAACGGATGGAGACCGCGGGCAGGTTGCCGCCGAAGATTTCGTACCGTAAAGATTTTTGCGCGTTGGGGGCCTGCGCCGCGCTCTGGGGCGCTTCGCCCAGCTGTGCGCCGCACGAATTACAGAAGCGCGTGCCGTCGGGGAGTGACGCGCCGCATTTGGGACAGAACATAATTGCACCTCCTGTTAATTTAGTTTCACAGATTCAATATACCATACCGCGTAAGGAAATGTATACCAAGAAAACGGAGAAGCGCGGGAGTGGGGAAGGGGGAGGTATGGAATAACCAGCGTGGTACATTTTTAGTTTATATGGGATATATTGAAGAAATATGGGGGAAGGTGGTATAATGGGGGAGGTGGGGATAATGTCTATAATGTGGTGTTGGTTGATTTGCTAACAGATACCCATTATTAGTACCTTGGAACGTGGGGTATGCGGCTCTATTTGCTTATTTTATATTGTATCAGTTATATAGATGTATTTATTCAATAACACACAGACGGATAAAATTTTCTTCAAAGAATATAGGAGGAATAAAACCATGGCAAGATGTACAGCACCAGTTTACGGTCATCGCACAGCGAGTGGAAGGGCAAACTGCCCAGTGTGTGGAGGTGGTTATCGAGGTTACAACTCTTATTCCTCATATTCGTCCTCATATTCTTCACCGTATTCTTCATTATCAAACAGTTCACCAAGTCGTAGTAGTGGTGGCGGACAAACAAAGACGAAAGCACGTTGGTCTCCAGTTGGTTCCACTATTTTATATACTCCTGCAGAAATTCGAACACTTACTCCTGTGCGTGAAAATGTTGAGAAACGTTCGAAATTACCAGATTTACGAGATGTTTTTCTTTGTCACGCTTGGGATGACCGTAAAGATGCAGCTAAAGAACTACACGACTTACTTGAAGCAAAAGGTGTAACTACTTGGTTTAGTGAAAGGGATGTTCCTTTAGGTTCATCTTTGCTTCGTGAAATTGATAAAGGGTTGGCGAAATCTCGCGTCGGTATTGTATTGGTTACACCTTCATTCCTTAAACGTGTTGAGGGAGAAGGAATTGCAGATAAAGAACTTTCAGCTTTGCTAGCTCGTGATTTGCTTGTTCCTATTGTACATAATACGACTTTTGAAGATTTACGTGAAGTTAGTCCGTTACTTGGTTCGCGAAGTGGCTTAAGTACTATTGAAGAATCAATGGTAGATATTGCAGCTAAAATAGCGGAATTGGTTGCTTCATAAACGACATGGAAAAATCAAACTCTATTCTAATTGACGATATGTCTGGATTTTTAAATGAAAAAAGTGTATCTGAAAACAATCCGGATCAAATCGAAGCTGAAAATTTGGCAGATCAAATGCTTGCTAATACAAATTAATTTGAATGCGTTTCAGCGCAATAAATATCCCCCGGCCTAGTGAACCTGTAAAATAAAAGTAGACATAATAAAAGAAATAGTGTCTACTTTTTCTTATGAGGGGGCAGGTCAGGGTTTATTACGCTTATATGATATAATCGTATAGACGTACTTTAACGGGAAGAAACGGTAAAAGCATAAAGCAAAGCATCGCCAAGCTGCCTGTAGTAAGATGATTATTAATGGGAAAGTCGGTATTAGTTACATATAGAGAATTCAAAGACAATGGCAAAATAGCGGATTTGAGTTTTGTGTGATTATTTCTTGTTCGCTCTAAGTAATGTGTCACCCATAATATTAAAAAGTGCAAGCAAAATATGTGTGATTATTTCTTATTTTTGTGTGATTATTTCTAATCTCTTATCAGTTGGACAGCCGATTTTGTTTACTTCACTTCTACTACATTTTCTGTAGCATAGCATAGATAGGTACTTTTTAGACCGCATAGACACAGTAGAATCGCTCAAAACCCCTTTAGATCGGCGCTGCGGCTTACTGCCTTATGCGTTCCGAACCATGTGTCTACCTCCTACTAAACTCCGTGCAGGAGGGATTGCAGATGATATTGTTTTTGAAAGTTTAAATTCAAATCAGACAGAGTACTTACGAGATACATAAATGAATCAGACATGCACATTATCCGTATTACGCTCACTCCCACAAATTATAGCGAGCTCAGCTTATTTACAATTCTATACTTTTAACCCTTGTGGACTACACATAGTAACATGCCTTTTGAATGGGCCGCCCCCGAGAAAGGCAATCATAAGGACGGGTAATGCACGTAAAAACCGCTGACAAACGAAGCTTGGCAGCGGCTATTTTTTTGAGCGCCCCTGAGCGATGGCGCCGCGCAGAATGAGTGCAGCAAATGGCAGTCACTGCCGGAAGGAGATAGGGTATGCAGATCGATATGACACAGATCATCATCGCGGGGGTGGGCGTGCTGTTCACCGCGGTAATCGCGCCGCTTGTCAAGGCGGCGTTTGAATGGCTCAAGGGCAAGAAGAGCAACGAGGCGATGCGCGCCGCGCTGGAGGAGGCGAAGGCCGTGGCGGACAACGTGGTCGCGGGCGTGCAGGCGAGCGTGGTGGACGGGCTCAAAGCCAAAAGCGCGGACGGCAAGCTGTCGGCGGACGACGCGGCGGAGGTCGCGGATATGGCGCTTTCGATGTTCCTCTCCGATATCTCGGAGCGCACGCTTTCCGTGCTTGAATCGGGCGCGGACGACATCACGGCCTACATCAGCAACCTGATCGAGTCGCGTCTGGCGCAGAGCAGGAAGCAGGGGTGAGCGCATGGCGGCAATCCACTCGCAGCTCATCGACGACCAGTACAAGAAGCGGGCCGAAGCGCAGACAGCTAAGCTGAAGGCGGAGCGCGACGCCGGCAAGGCGCAGTACGAAAATCAGCTAAATAAGTCGGACGAGACGTATCAGCCGCTGCGCAACGAGGCGTATGTCAACCACGCGCTCGCGGAGAAAGCGCGCAAGGAGAACATGGCCAACATGGGGATGTCGGGCGAGGGCGGCACGTCGCTCTCTCTGCAGCAGCAAAACGCCGGCAATCTCTTAAACACGCTGGGCGATGCGTCGCGGCAGCAGCGGGGCTACGAGGACGAGATCAACCTCGCATTGGCCAATCTCGATACGGCGTATCGGGCCAACGTGAACAGCGCAGCGGCGGAAACCGAGGCGCAGCGTATCGCGGCGCAGCTTTCGCAGAGCCACTTCGAAGTCAGCAACGCGCTGAGTCAAAACCAGTACGAGCTGTCGAAAAGCGGCAGCCTGTTCAGCCAGTATTATCAGCTGCTTAAAGCCAAGCGCATCACCAAGAAGCAGTTTGAGCAGGCCACGGGAATCGATCTGAAGTAACTAAGACGCATATGAGTCTTTCCATCAGCGATATTTACGGCGAGGTGCAAAAGGCAGTGAGCGCCCGGCGCGCCGCGGATGAAATCGCGAACGCCTTGCGGTACGGCGCCGCGCGGGACGCGGCGCTCGCTTCGCAGGGCAACTTTCGACAGAGCGATGAATCTGCAAAGGCAGCAGCTGGAGTTGCAGCGCTTTTATGCAGGCGTATTCGTGCCCGACAGCAGCCAGACGGGCAACGCGGGCTTTACGGAGATGACGGGCATCGGCGTGAATAACCCGCTGCGGAGCATAGGGAAAGCCAGTTCACAAGAAGCCGGAGCAGCAACGCGTATCTCGGCTCCGCCACCGGTAAACATATTGACATCACCGCGGGTAAAACGCCGGACCTTTTTGACGCGGTGAAAATTCTGCTTCATCTTATTCCTGATTTTTGCGGCCAAATATGATTCGCGTACATTATTAAAGCTACAGCGAGTGAACGATATACATATGATATTGACGCGCTTTTTTGCGGTATATTTCACAAAATCCACCATAAAGTCCGATTGACAATCAGCTGTAACAAGACTACACTCACAAAAGATTTATTCAAAAAGGACGGTGATTCCGGCATGGAAGATGAAGCCAAACCGGAGCCTGGGCCGCTGCTGAAGGTGGGCCTGACTTACAATCTGAAAAAGCATATCACTTCCCATGTCGCGGACGCGGAGGCGGAGTACGATAACATGGAGACCGTGCTCGCGATCAAGGAAGCTTTACAAGACGATCATTGCTGTGTGGAGCTGATGGAGGCGGACGAAACGCTGCCCGGAAAGCTTGCGAAACATACGGTGGACATCGTCTTTAATATTGCCGAGGGCATACAGGGGAGAGGGCGCGAAGCCGAAGTGCCCGCGCTGTGCAACATGATGCGCGTGCCGTATACCGGTTCCGATGAAACCACGCTCTGTATCGCGCTCGATAAAGCGCTCACAAAGCGCCTGCTTTCCACATACCGTATCTTAACGCCCAAATACCGTGTGATCACGAAAGGCCAGCCCCGCATCGGCGCAGGATTTACTTTTCCCGCGATCGTAAAGCCCAACGCGGAAGGCTCGAGCAAAGGGATATCGGATGTCGCCATCGTTTCCGACAGGAAAGAGCTGCGCGCATTGGCCGAAAAGAACATCCGCGACTACGATCAGGACATGCTCGCGGAAGAGTATATCCCCGGCCGCGAGTTTACGGTGGGCATTTTGGGCAACGGCGAAGATACGCACGTATTTGCGCCCATGGAGATTATCTATCTCGACAAGCAAAACCCGTATAACATCTACAGCTTCACAGTCAAGCAGAACTACAAAAAGCTGATCCGGTATAAAAGCCCCGCGGATATTGACGCCCGCACGGAGGCGGAGATGATCCGCAAGGCGCGTACAATATACGACGCGCTTTCATGCCGAGATTTTTCGCGCATGGATTTTCGGCTCGCGCCGGACGGCAAGCTCTATTTTATAGAGATCAACCCGCTGCCCGGGCTTGCGCCAGGGTACAGCGATTTCCCCATGCTGGCTGAAATGAACGGCGTTGATTACAAAACGCTCGTGCGCGGCGTATTAACGGCGGCGCTCAAACGGTACCACATTCAATCTCATTTGTAGAGAGGTAAAGACGATGAGCAGCAGTACTTTTACAATAGAGGAACCTGAACCCCACGGAGAACAATGGTACGACTGGAAATGGCAGATCAAAAACCGCATCACCACCGTGGAAGCGCTTGAAAAGGTAATACGGCTTTCAGATAAAGAAAAACAGGATATCGGCTATTGCCTCAATCTGTTCCGTATGGCGATTACGCCATACTACGCGTCGCTGATGGACCCCACGGACACAAGCTGCCCGGTCCGTATGCAGGCGGTGCCCAATATCGGCGAAACGCATATATTGCCGTGCGAGATGGCCGACCCGCTCGATGAGGGGCGGGAAAGCCCGGTAAAAAACATCGTACACCGGTATCCCGACCGTGTATTGTTTCTTGTGACGCGCACCTGCGCGATGTACTGCCGCCATTGCACGAGGCGGCGCATGGTGGGTGAGGAGGACAATTTCATCTCCGAAGCTGAGATCAAAGTGGCGGTGCATTACATCGAAAAGAACCCGGCCATCCGCGACGTGCTGGTCTCGGGCGGAGACCCGCTCACGATGGGCGATAATAAGCTGGAGAGCATCATATCGCGCCTGCGCGCCATTCCGCACGTAGAGATCATCCGCATCGGCACGCGCGTGCCGGTCGTGCTGCCCATGCGCATTACGCCGCAGCTGCTCGCGATGCTTAAAAAGTACCAACCAATATGGATCAACACGCACTTTAACCACCCCAAAGAGCTGACGCCCGACGCCATAAAAGCATGCGGGGATATCGTGGACTCAGGCGTACCGCTCGGCAACCAGAGCGTGCTGCTGCGCGGCATCAACGACAACGTAGATACGATGAAAGAACTGCTCTTAAAGCTCGTGAAAGCGCGCGTAAGGCCGTACTATCTCTACCAGTGCGATTTAAGCCAGGGCCTTGGCCATTTCCGTACGCGCGTGGAAACAGGCGTTGAGATCATCCGTGCGCTGACGGGCAATATCTCCGGCTATGCCGTTCCTAAGTTCGTGATCGACGCGCCGCACGGCGGCGGCAAGGTGCCGATTAACCCGGAGTACGTGACGGAGATGAACGACAAAGAGGTTGTGATGCGCAACTATGCGGGCAAGAGATACACTTACCCGCAGCCGCGGGAATATTAAAAACCGAAACAGTTTGGGAACATCCCAAGCTGTTTTATTGAATGGGAGGATTGCCTTTCCTCCGAGGGGAAGCGTGTTGTATGGAGCCGTGCAGCGTTTTGTGCACTTACCACCGTAGGCTTCGAACACTTCGTTTTATTCGTTAAATTCATTTTACAATAATGACCTTGCCCGCATGTTCTCCCAGCGCTTCCACCTGCTCTGCGGATATCCCGGAATCGGTGACGATATGCGCGAATTCCTCCAGTCCCGCGATGCGCATGAAACTGGAACGTCCGAACTTGCTGTGGTCGGCGAGCAGCCAAGATTCCTGCGCGATGCGCATCATCTGGCGCTTGGCGAGCGCGGCGGGCTCGCTCGCGTCGCTGACGCCGTGCCCGCCCTGTATACCCTTGCACGATAGAAAAGCCTTGCTTACGCGGTACATGCCGAGCATCGCCTGTGTGGCCTCCCCGTAAAAGCTTAAGGACTGGCGCAGCAATGTACCGCCCAGCAGCACCACTTCGATTTTGGGCTTGGCGGCGAGTTCCGCGACAACGCGGAACGAATTGGTAAGCACCGTGAGCGACATATCGGGCAGCTCCCGCGCGACAAATACGCACGTGGAGCTCGCGTCAAGTACGATCTGTTCATGCGGCGCGATGTGGCGTACCGCTTCGTGCGCGATGCGCGTTTTATCGGTAACGTTCATGACCTCGCGGCGCGCGTAGGGCTCGTCACCCTGATCGTCCGGCGCGGCGCACACGCCGCCGTGTACGCGCACGGCCTTACCCTCGCGCTCAAGCCGGTTTAAGTCCTGCCGGATGGTCTCGGTGGAAACATTTAAAACGTCCGCGAGTTCGGATACCTTGACGGTTCCTCGCGCGCCGATCATTTCCAGCATCTTTTGTTGTCGCTCGTTTGCCAACATACACCCATTTTACTCTAGTCCGGTTCAGGTTTCAATCAAATTCTTTGAATTAACCTTGTAAAACAGCAAAATACTAATCGAAACGAAGAAAAAGCAAAAGAAGAAAAGGATAAACCAAAAATGTTCTTGTTCAAAGCGTTCCATATGTGTATAATGAAAACGAAATCAGCAAAAAGAACAGGTGAGGACAATGAGATTACAGAACTGTGAAAGGCTTAATGGCAAGGTCGCCGTCATTACAGGCGCGGCGCAGGGGCTGGGGCAGGCGCTGGCCGTCCGGCTTTCGGAGGAAGGCGCGAAGGTCGTCGTGGGCGATGTGAATGTGGAAGGCGCGAAAGAGACCGCTGCGCTGCTGAAGGGCGGAATTGCCGCCGCCGTGGATGTGACGGACTTTTCAAGCTGCGAAGCGCTCATGAAAACCGCGAAAGACGCGTTTGGCCGCATCGACATACTCGTGTCCAACGCGGCGATACTGCTCTCGGGCGCGGTGACGGAATTTGATCCCGTGAAATGGAAGAAAGTCATCGACGTAAACCTGTGCGGGTTTTTCAATATCGCCAAGGCCGCCGCACCGCATCTGATAGAACAGGGGAGCGGCTCCATCATACAGATCAATTCCAAGTCGGGAAAGAAGGGATCGTTCAAAAACTCGGCCTACGCCGCGAGCAAGTTCGGCGGTATCGGCCTCGTGCAGAGCCTCGCGCTGGAGCTTGCGCCGTACCAGGTGCGCGTCAACGCGATATGCCCCGGCAACCTGCTCGATTCGCCGCTGTGGGTGAACAGCCTGTTCAAGCAATACGCGGCCAATCAGGGAATATCGGAGGAGCGGGTACGCCAGAAGTACATCGACCAGGTACCGCTTAAGCGCGGCTGCCAATACGACGACGTCGCAAACGTACTCGTGTTCCTCGCGAGCGACGAGGCGGCGTATATGACGGGGCAGGCCATCAACGTGACCGGCGGCCAGCAGATGATATGAGCGTAAAGAATATGAATACAGACGAATGCATACAGGCGCTGAACAGCAGCACGGCGCAGACGAGGCTTGACGCACTGGCACAGCTGAAATACAAGCTGGACAACGGGCAGATGCCAAGGCCAGATTCGGAAGGCCTGATGAACAACCATGTCCATACGATATATTCCTTTTCTCCGTATTCCCCCGCAATGACGGCATGGAAGGCGTATGAGGCCGGGCTTTGCACGGTGGGCATCATGGATCATGATTCTGTGGGCGGCGCGCAGGAGTTCATTCGTGCGGGGCGAACCATCGGCATCGCGACCACTGTGGGCTTTGAGATGCGTACCGACTGGAGCGAAACGCCGATGAAGGGGAAAAGACTCAACAACCCCGATCAGGTCACATCGGGTTATATTACGGTGCACGGGCTGCCGCAGTGCAGCTTCGCCGCGGCGGAGGCATACCTTGCGCCGCTGCGCGCCGCGCGCAACCAAAGAACCCGGCGCATGATATCGCGCCTCAATGAGATCATCCGCCCGCTGGATCTTTTGATTGACTTTGACGCCGACGTGCTGCCGCTCTCCATGGCGGCGGAGGGCGGCGGCGTGACAGAACGCCACATGCTGTTTGCTTTAGCAAAGCAGCTGATCGCGCGATTTGGCGCAGGCAATGCGCTTGCTGAGTTTGTCCGCCGGGATCTGAAGATACCGCTCAACACGAAACAGCGTGCGATGCTTACGGACCCTTCAAACAGCGTCGTGGCCTACGACCTGCTGGGTGTACTCAAAGGATACTTCGTTTCTCAAATCTTTATAGACGCACGGAAGGACGAAGCGCCTGATGTCGCGGAAGTGGTGCTTCGCGCCAAGGCGATGGGTGCGATACCCACGTACTGCTACTTAGGTGACGTGGGGGAATCGCCTACGGGCGACAAGGCCGCGCAGAAGTTCGAGGATGATTATCTGGATGAAGTATTTGCGGTATGCAGGGATCTGGGGTTTGATGCGGTTTCGTTCATGCCCACGCGCAATACCTCGGAGCAATTGCAGCGTGTGATGAGGCTATGCCGCGAGTACGGCTTTATGCAGATCAGCGGCGAGGATATCAACCAGCCGCGCCAATCCTTCGTCTGCCGCGAACTGCTTAAGCCCGAATTCCGCCACCTCAATGAAAGCTCCTGGGCGCTTGTCGGCCACGAGATGGAAGCGGCGGGCGATATATCGCGCGGGATGTTTCAAAGCTGCGGCAGGCGGTCCGCGCAGGATATCGACGCATTGGTTGAACGCTATGCGCGTACCGCTAAAGAGGCGTATCATCAATAGGGTATAGCCCGTCAAAACAATATGGGAGGAGCGCGTATGAAGAACTTTCTTGCCGCCGACCTCGGCGCCAGCAACGGGCGGCTGATACTTGGCCGTTTCGACGGCAAAAAGCTGACGCTGGAGGAAATCAATCGCTTCGAAAACCACTATGTGCGCGTACTGGACGGTTACTACTGGGACATACTGCGCCTGTATGGCAGCATACTTGAAGGCGTCGGGCGCTGCGCGAAGGCGTATTCGCAGCCGCTCTCCGGTATCGGCATAGACACGTGGGGTGTCGATTTCGGTCTGATCGACCGGCAGGGGCGGATTTTGGGTAATCCGCGTTCCTATCGCGACCCGCGCGGCGCGCGCGGCATGAAGGCGTTCCATGAGGAATACGGAGTCAGGACGCCTTTTGACATGACGGGCATCGCGAGCTACGAGTTCAATACGCTCTATCAGCTATACGACATGATCCGGCAGGACGACCCGCAATTGCGCGTGGCCGACAAGCTGCTGCTCATGCCCGACTTGCTGGGGTATATGCTCTGCGGCACAAAATCGACGGAGTATACCAACGCAAGTACGACGCAGTTTTTAGACTGCCGCACAGGCGCATGGTCTAAGGTAGTGCTCGACCTTGCGGGGATCGACTTATCGCTGCTCACAAATATACAGAAGGCGGGAGAGGTGAAAGGGCAGCTTTGCTCCGCTGTGCTGCAGCATACGGGGCTTAGCAGCGCGGTGGATGTGATCTGCGTAGGTTCGCACGATACCGCGTCGGCGGTGGCCTCCGTGCCCGCGGAAACGGAGAACTACGCGTTTATATCGTCGGGCACATGGTCCATCATCGGTATGGTCTCAGGCAGCCCGCTGATCAGCGATCAGGCTTACGACGCCCAGCTTTCGAGCGAAGGCGCGATCACGGGCGGCTGCCTGCCGCTGCGCAACATCATGGGAATGTGGATCATACAGAGCTGCAAGCGCAGTTGGGAAAGGGAAGGCAGCCTCAGCTGGGACGATATTGTAGGCATGGCGGAGGCTGCGCCCGCGTTTGTCTCGTTTATCGACGTAAGCGCGCACGACTTCTACAGCGGCGAGGATATGCCGGGCAAGATCCAGCGGTACTGCGCGTCCACGGGGCAGGCTGTGCCCCAGACCAAAGGGGAGATCGCACGCACGGTGTACGAGAGCCTCGCGATGAGCTACCGCGAGGCGTTTTATGACCTCGAACACATGAAGGGCAATAACATTGACGCGCTGCATATCGTGGGCGGAGGCGCGAAAAACGTGCTGCTCAACCAGTTTGCCGCGAGCGCAGTGAACCGCGAAGTGATCGCGGGGCCGTATGAGGCCACGGCGATCGGCAACCTCATGCTGCAGGTAAAGTCATCCGGCGAGGTGAAGGATTTTAAACAGATGCGTGAGGTGATCGCGCGCTCGTTTACGGTGGAGCGGTATGAGCCAAGGGATGCCGCGCGATGGGCGGAAGGCTATGAGGCATATAAGGCGGCGGTGTCGTGCGGGAAGGCGGATAACTAACCTATACAGAAATGAAGATAAGGACGGGCTGCGTATTTGTATGCGGCCTGTTTTATACCGTCTGCCGACTTTTTGGATTGACTTTTTGGCTGAGAATCCATACAATAGTTGAAAATGGACAAAGGAGTGCATAGCGAATGAAAAAAAGCCGCGCGATATTGTTGGTGCTGGTGATGATGCTGACGGCGCTGCTGGCCGCATGCACTAAAAATGCGCCATCGGAGCAGACGTCCGGAACCGCTGCGCCCGCGCAGCCCACACCAACCCCGATCAGCTACGTGGTGGCCGATTTTAAGGGCAAATGGGCGGTATCGGCGCTGTACGATTCCACGGGAGCGGCGCTGACCACGGACGAGATCGCGCAGGCGGGTGCGGATTTTACTTTAGAGCTTTTGGACAGCGGATGCTATTTTTTATACGATGCGCAAGGAGTGCCGATTGGGCAGGGAAGCTTCAGCGTGACGCAGATGGGGCTGACGTTCAGCGCGGACGGGGCGCAGACGGTGTATGTCATTGAAGACGAAAATACGCTGCGCTGCGAAGCGGAGGACGGCAGCGTGACCGTGATGACGCGTCTTCCTGCCGATACGGAAGAGGAACTTACTGAGCCGGAGCAAGAGGATACGGCGGAGACGGATATGGATGAGCCTGAGGAGGAAGATGCCGAAGCGCCCGATACATCACCAACGGATTCGCAGCAGACGGATCCGGAGGCGTAGCATCTGACGGTATGGCAGGAGGCCGCCTTAAGCGGGCAGCTTCCTGTTTTAATAAAGAAACGGCAGCCGGCCTTGACTTATGCATAAGGACTATGGTTAAATGATTGCGTAGTCGGCATGAAGTCGGTTGCGCTCCAATGAGATGATACCATGAAGGTATACAGCTTTTCATTATGGGAAGCCTTCTCGTGGTATTTTTTTATTTGGAGGAGAAAATGCAATCCGTAAAATTACGAAAACTGTTGCTTGCCGCGATGTTTCTCGCGCTGGGGCTACTGCTTCCGCTGCTGATCGGCCATATTGTTCCGATGGGCTGGACGCTGCTGCCGATGCACATCCCCGTGCTGCTCTGCGGTTTTATCTGCGGCGGGCCGTGGGGGCTGGCGGTAGGCTTTGTTACGCCGCTATTAAGCAGCGTTATATTCGGTATGCCCGGCCTGTATCCCGGCGCTGTCGCAATGGCGTTTGAACTTGCGGCATACGGGTTTCTCGCGGGGCTGTTTTACCGCGTGTTTCCCAAGAAGATTGTGTTTATATTTGCGGACCTGATACTCACGATGGTCGGCGGACGCATCGTGTGGGGTACGGTAAGCTACGTGTTGTATGGCTTTAATGGTACGGCCTTTACCTGGCAGGCGTTCATGGCAGGAGCGGTACTGATGGTTTGGCTGGGTATCGTCATACAGATCGTACTGATACCGGCGCTGCTCATCGCACTGCGCCGGACAAGAATCATGCAAGAGGTAACGCAAAACGGAAACCAGAAAACTGCTGCTTGAACATTTCGCCCGTTATCCCCTGATGAGGGCGACGGACGCTTTCAAGCTGATCTATCAAAGCGAGTTCGCGGGCGGGCATATGGTCTCAAGCGAAGCGAAAAGCGAAGAGCGTATAAAAGAGGAACGCCGGACGGCGAAGGCAGGGCACGCCCCTTCGCTTGCGTTCGAGGATATCGGCGGAGGGCTTTGCCGCATGCACCTTGGTGCGCTGGATGCGTTGGGTCTTGCGGCTTCAACGGCGAACCGGTTTTTCCTTAATACCGCGGATGCGGTGCGCGGGGATGCCGCGCGTTTCGAGAGAAAGCTGTCCGTGCTGCTGGAATGCTGCCGCACCGGAGCGCTGCCGCTTGACGCGGAGGAAACTGCGGCATATATCGCGGCACTAAAGGCCAAGGGGTATCCTCCTGCGAGCCACAGCGAGCCGTACCGCTTAGCGTACGCGCCCGCTTACCGCGTGGTAAGCGCCGGTTACCGCGATTATATTGAGGTGTTCTGCCGCATCGATGCACTGATGAAAAAGGGAGAGCCGGTGCGCGTCGCTATCGACGGGCGCAGCGCGGCGGGCAAGAGCCGGCTCGCAGAGCTGATCAAAGGGGTATACCGCGCGACTGTGTTCCATATGGACGACTTTTTTCTGCCGCCGGAAAAAAGAACGCCGCGGCGGCTTGCCGAGCCGGGCGGCAACGTGGATTACGAGCGCTTCTTAGCGGAGGCTGCGCCGGGTATAAAAAGCGGCAGCGAGGTTTTCTACCGCGCATATGACTGTAAAACCGGCATGCTGAGCGAGCCGATCAAGGCGGTACCCGCGCCGCTGTGCATCGCCGAGGGCGCTTACAGCCTGCACCCCGCGCTTTTTGACCTGTACGATCTGAAGATTTTCTTAGGGGTTGGCAAAGAGGAGCAGAGACGCCGCATACTGCAGCGAAACGGCGAGGCGATGCTTCGGCGGTTCATGGAGGAATGGTTACCCCTGGAGGAGGAATACATCACGGCGCTTCATATACCGTGCCGCTGTGATATCGTTTATAACGCGAGTGAAGAAATCTTGTGAGGTTTTTTAAGTTTAAGGGATTCAATATTGAAAAAAGAAGGAACGGTGTTGGCCGCTCCTTCATTGTTCCGTATCTGTTCACTGATTCTGGCAATGCCCTTTTCATCTAGAATATCCGGTATCCGCAGATAAAATATCTCTTCCAATAGCTGCTGCCGACGTATTGGCGCTTGACGACCTTATGGTTGCTGGACGATGCGTCGATCATGTAACCGTTGCCCGCGCATATCGCCACATGCCCTTTGAATACGATCACGTCGCCGCGCTTCAAGTCGCTCATGCTCTTGATTCTGGTGTATTTAGTGCAGCTGCGCCATGTGTACGATGTCATGTAGCTTTGCTTGACGCCCACCTGTTTTAAACACCAGTATACAAAGCCCGAGCAGTCGAACACATTGGGGCCCTTTCCGCCGCCCACATATTTGCAGCCTATCTTCGACTCCGCAACCGATATGAAGGACTCCACGTTCGCGCCGGTGATATTGGCCGAAGAGCCGGAGCCGGAGCTTGAACCGGAGCCGGAGCTTGAACCGGAACCGGAGCTTGAACCGGAACCGGAGCTTGAACCGGAACTTGCCGCTTTTTTCGCTTTTGAGGAGCCCAGCATATTCATTGTGACTCTCCCGACCTTACCATCCGCGCTGAGCTTGTTTCTGCTCTGAAAGTTTTTCACGGCTTTTTCTGTTGCCTCGCCGAAATACCCGGTAATTTTGCCTTTGAAATAGTTGAGCTTTTTGAGCTGCTGCTGGATATAGGTGACCTGGTCTCCGCGGTCGCCCACGGTATACGCGTTGCTTTTGGCATCACCGGACATCAGCGCGCTTGCGGTGGCCGGGCCTAAATACCCGTCCGCGATGAGGCCGTTGGTCTCCTGAAACTGCCGGATGGCTTCCTTGGTATCCTTCCCGAAAGTACCGTCCGGTTCCGAAAACAGATAGTTCAGTTTTTTGAGGCGTTTCTGGTATTCCAGTATCTCGTCGCTCTTATCGCCGATGGCGAAAAACTTGGCGACCACGTCTTCGGAATACAGTTTTTCGCGCGCATCCTGGCCGATCATACCGTCCTGGCTCAAATTGTTAAGCTTCTGGAATTTCATAACTGCAGCCTTGGTTTCGTCTCCGAAGTAGCCGGTGGACTTGTCCATATAGCCGAGCTCCACAAGCCGCTGCTGCAATTCCCTAACGTCCGTGTCCACGTCGGTGTCCTTTGCGCCAACCGAGAGCGTGTAATACTGCGCTTGCTCGCTCATGAGCAGTTCATAGGTTGCCTCGTCCACGACGCCGTCCGCGGCGAGCCCGCTTTGCGTCTTGAAATGATTGATCGCAATCTCCGTCTGATCACCGAAAATGCTGTCAGGTTCGTCCGCGTCTAGATACCCGAGATCCATGAGGCGAATCTGTATATCGGACACAACAGTGGCCGTGACGCCTGTGGTGATATGCACCGATTCGTATACCGGCTTCACCACCGTAATGCTTGCGAGCTTGGTGGGCGCGGGAGAGGAAAGCAAGTCGGATTGGCTGGCTTTCTGCGCCGCGGTTTGCCGCGCGTTCCCGCCCGGCAGCGCGATTATAAGCACGATACCTGCGATTAAGGCGGCGGCAAGCGCTCCGCCCGCGATGAGTACTTTTCGCTTATCCTTGATACGAAATATGCGGCGGTGTCCGTAACCTTTGCTGCGCAGCTGTGCGGCGGTGGGCGTGCTGCGCTGCGTTCTGTAACCGGAGGGCACAGCATCGGTTTTTACGGCAGCCCCGGCGGAGGTTTTTCCGGTCAGGCGCTTCATCAGCGTTTTTATCTGCTGCGCCACTGCGCCGAGCCATTCTCCCGCACGCTTCAAAAGAGCGCGGGTCAGCTTTCCCATCTGACGCCAAAGGTTTTTATGATATTTGAATTGCTTTCTTTTTCGATGCTGTGACATAAATTTACCTCTCTGATGATAGCTGCCGTTTAAAATACACGAAACGCGCAAACGAAACCGATCCCCGTGGTCAGCTTGCGCTGTACTACCTTGTGATTCCTGGATGACGCATCGATCTGCATACCGCCGCCCAGCGCGATCGCGCAGTGGCCTTTAAAGATAATGATGTCGCCGCGTTTTAATTCTCTGATGCTCGTGATCTTGGTATACTTAGTACAGCTTGGCCACGCGTGAGACGTCAGATAGCCCTGTCTGACACCCACCTGATTGAGGCACCAGTATACGAATCCGGAACAGTCGAATACATTGGGCCCTTTTCCGCCGCCTACATACCTGCAGCCCAGCTTCGATTTCGCTACAGAGATGAACGAATCGACATTGGCGCCGGTGATACTCACGCCCGTGGATTTCTTCGCGTTGGGCGAATTGAGCGCTCTTAAGGTAGCGGCGCCTACCTTGCCGTCCACGGAAAGCCCGTTGCGGTATTGGAAACTGCGTACGGCGGTCTCGGTACCGGGGCCGAAATTACCGTCCGCCTTACCTTTGAGGTATTTAAGGTCGATAAGCCTTTGCTGCACGTTGACAACCTGCGCGTTGTTGTCGCCCCTTTTCAGCGCGCCATCTTTCGCTTCTTCCGACATCAGCGCGGCCTGTGTGGCGGGCCCTAAAAAACCGTCCGCGATAAGGCCGTTAGCTTCCTGAAAGCGCTGTACGGCAGCTTTGGTATCCTTGCCGTAGTTGCCGTCGGGCTCGGTGGTTAAATAGCCCAGCTTTTTAAGGCGCTTCTGGAAATCCAGTATTTCGTCGCTTTTCTCGCCGGAGGAGTAGAAATTGGCGATGGCATTCTCGGCGTAGAGCATCTCGCGCGTGGCCTGATCAATACTGCCGCTTTGCTCGAGGCTATTGATCTTTTGGAACTTATTGACCGCGCCCTCGGTATCCTCGCCGAAAGTCCCTGTGGCTTTGTTCAAATAGCCGAGCTCTACAAGCCGCTGCTGCAGTTCATAGACGTCGGTATCGTCCTCCGTATCCTGCGCGCCGCGAGAGACCGTGTAATACTGCGCGTCGCCGCCCATCAGCAGCACATAGGCTGCTTCATCAACGATGCCGTCCGCGGCAAGCCCGTGCTGCGCTTTAAAGTGGTTGACCGCGATGGCGGTTTGGTCGTCGAATACGCCGCTTGTTTCGTCCGCGGCCATGTACCCCAGCTCCATCAGCTGCTTTTGAACATCGGAAACCACCATTGCGGCGGTACCCTGCTCGAT
Organism: uncultured Christensenellaceae bacterium; assembly: GCA_964561895.1. Lineage (GTDB taxonomy): Bacteria > Bacillota > Clostridia > Christensenellales > SZUA-584 > JAEWCC01. The sequence goes on from CAZLRM010000001.1 coordinate 16,656, forward strand.
ATGCACCGATTCGCTGACCGGCATTACTACTGTGACGTCCGCGAGCCTCATTGCGGAGGATGAGGCGCCCGTTCCCGTGTGCCCGGCAGTCTGCTTCGGGTTTCCCGTCAGCGTCACAAGCAACACGGCGCAGATGGCGACTGCAGCCACTGCGCTGCCCGCGATGATCGCAATGCGTTTATTCATGCGGAAAAAACGAAGAAGCCCTGCGCCGCGGCTGACAGAATGCGAAACAGCGGCAGGCGGCCTGCGGTATGTTTGCCGCGCGGAAACGCGCGGCGCGGCGGTATAACGCCTGCCAAAAGCCTGCGGCTGCCGTTTCCCGTGTGAAAACAGCGCCGCAGCGCGCGATAACGTTTCCCGCAATATTTTAATGATATAAGGTTCAGACTTATAACGGTGTTTGGACATATCCTCTTCCTGTGGGCTTAAAGCCTTGATTTTTGCTTGAGTATTTTCACAGGTTGTACTGACGGCTCTATTATAGCGAATTGCGGAGCTTTTCGCAATACTTTTGTAATATTTAATGTGCGTGCCGGCAAATTTTGCGCAACATAGATGGATGAAAAAGAACTGCGATGTGCAATATTGACAAGCTTGTTGGCGCGCCTATATAATGAGTTAATCGAAAAATACATGGATGACGGATGCGGGAGAGTTGAAATACACCGAAAATGTAAGCCGCAAAACGCGGTGGAACTTTCAGGTAAAATGGTCTGATACTGACAACACTCTGGAGAGCTTTATGACACAAAAGGAGCAACGGGTTTATCCCGGATCTCTCAGGTCAGAATACAGAGGGGGACGGCATTTTTGTTGTCTTCCTTTTTTTATTTGAGAGGCAGAAAGGATTTTTTATGAAACAAACGCCGCTGTATGACAGGCACATAGCTTTAAACGCGCGCATCATTGATTTTGGCGGCTGGGCGCTGCCCGTGCAGTACTCGGGCATCATGGAGGAGCACGAAAGCGTTCGAAGCACGGCGGGGCTTTTTGATGTGTCGCACATGGGCGAGATCGTTGTCACGGGCAGGGATGCGCAAAGCTTTTTGCAGCATGTTCTCACAAACGATATTGTTAAAGCAGTAGACGGGCAGGCGGTGTATTCGCCGATGTGTTATCCGACCGGCGGTGTGGTGGACGACCTCATCGTATACCGCCTCGGCGCTGAAAGCTATCTGCTTGTCGTCAACGCATCCAACACGGACAAGGATTACGCCTGGATCACGGAGCAGCTTTCGGGCGATGTGTGCGTAAGCAACGTTTCGGGCGACTGGGCTCAGCTCGCGCTGCAGGGGCCGAAAGCACAGACGGTACTGCAAAAGCTTACGGACTATCCGCTTGACAGTATCCGCTTCTTCCACTTCGCAACGGATGTCCGCGTAGCGGGAATACCCGCGATCGTATCGCGCAGCGGCTACACCGGCGAAGACGGTTTCGAGATATACCTGCCGCCCGGTGGCGCAATAAAGCTTTGGGACGCGCTGCTGGAAGCGGGCAGCGGGGAAGGGCTGCTGCCGTGCGGGCTCGGCGCGCGTGATACGCTGCGCTTTGAGGCGGCGCTGCCGCTGTACGGACAGGAGATATCGCAGGATATCTCGCCATTGGAGGCAGGGCTTTCGCGCTTTGTCAAGCTGGACAAACCCGACTTTATCGGCAGGGACGCACTGGCAAAACAGGCCGCGCAGGGAACCGCTCGCAAGCTCGTGGGCTTCGAGATGACCGGGCGCGGCATACCGCGCAGCCACTACGAGATTGAAAAGGACGGAATCGCAATCGGCTTTGTGACGACGGGCAGCTTTTCGCCCACGCTCAAAAAGAACATCGGCCTCGCGCTGGTGAAATCGCAACACGCGGCGGACGCAACGCAAATGGATATCATTATCCGCGATAAGCCGGTGGAAGCGCGCGTAATACCGATACCTTTCTATACAAAAAAGTATAAAAACACGGGGAAATAACCTGGCATTACAAAGGAAAGGGGATGCGGCGAGCGCCGCAAAGGGAAGGCTATGGAAATCATCGACGGGCTTTATTACACGGAGGAGCACGAGTGGATCAGGGTTAAGGGCAGCCGCGCTTATATCGGCATCACGGACCACGCACAGCATCATCTCGGCGAGATCGTATTTGTCGAACTGCCCGACGCGGGTACGGAACTGGAAGCGGGCGATATACTCGGCGTGGTGGAATCGATCAAAGCCGCATCGGACGTTTATACCGCAGTTTCGGGTACGGTTGCCGAGGTCAACGAAGCGCTCGTCGATCATCCGGAGAAAATTAACGAAGCGCCGTATGACTGCTGGATCGCTGTGATCGATATGTCGGACGAAACCGAACTCGACGAACTCATGGACGCTTCGGCCTACGGCAAGTTTTGCGAGGGCATCGAATGAGGTACATACCCAATACGGCGGGGCAGCGGCAGCAGATGCTGCACGAGATCGGCATGAGCGGCGCGGACGAGCTGTTTGCGTGCGTGCCGGAAGACGTGCGCCTAAAGCGCGGCCTTGACTTGCCCGAAGCGATGAGCGAGCCGGAACTCATGGCGCATATGAAACAGCTTGCCGCGCGCAACACGAATTGCGACGACGCGGTTTGCTTCCTTGGCGCAGGCGCGTACGACCATTTCATCCCCAGTGTCGTGCATCATGTGCTTTCCCGGCAGGAGTTTTACACCGCTTATACGCCCTACCAGCCCGAGATCAGCCAGGGTACGCTGCAGGCGATATTCGAGTTCCAGTCGATGATCTGTATGCTGACCGGTATGGATGTCGCGAACGCGTCCATGTACGACGGCGCTTCGGCCTTGGCCGAGGCCGCGATGATGGCGTGCCGCGCCTCCGGACGCAATGAGGTGCTCGTCTGCCGCAGCGTATCGCGCAGCAGCCGGGAAACGCTGGGGACATACGCGCATTTCAAAGGTGTGAAGGCTGTTGAGTTTGGTTATCAAAACGGAAAAGTTGATTTATCCGCGCTGGAAAGCGCGGTATCGGATAGTACCGCCGCCGTGATCATACAGTCGCCCAATTTCTTCGGCGTGATCGAGGATGTTGCCGCGATCGCTGAAATTGCGCACAATCACAAGGCGGCGCTGATCGTATCGTGCGATCCCGTTTCGCTGGGGTTGCTGGCTTCGCCAGGCTCACTCGGCGCGGATATCGCGGTGGGCGAGGGGCAGCCGCTCGGCATCCCGGTCAGCTTCGGCGGGCCGTACCTTGGGTTGTTCGCCGCGAAGCAGGAATGGCTGCGTAAGATGCCCGGACGCATCGTGGGTGAGACGGTGGACAAGAACGGAAGGCGCGGTTTCGTACTCACGATACAGGCGCGCGAGCAGCATATCCGCCGAGAGAAGGCAACCTCCAACATCTGCTCCAACGAAGCGCTCTGCGCGCTCGCAGCGACGGTGTACCTCACCGCGATGGGGCGGCAGGGTTTGAAGGAAGTCGCGGAGCAATGCGCGGCCAAGTCGCGCTACGCATACGACAAGCTGATCGGTACGGGGAAATTCGAGCCGTTGTTCGATGCACCGTTTTTCCGGGAGTTCGCGCTGCGCTATACGGGCGACGTCGCTTCGCTGAACGCTCGGCTGCTAAAGCGCGGCATCATCGGCGGGTACGACGCGGGCAAGGACTACGAAGAACTTCAAGGCGCGTGGCTTGTCGCGGTGACGGAGAAGCGCACGAAACAGGAGATTGACGCGCTGGCAGAGGAGGCGGGGATATGAACACGAAACCGCAGCCTTTGATATTCGAACTGAGCCGCGAAGGCAGAACGGCATACTCGCTGACTAAGTGCGACGTGCCGGTGACCGTGGATGAATTTATTCCAGAGCGTATGCGCGGGCAAACGCCGCCGCTGCCCGAGGTCAGCGAGTTCGATCTGATCCGGCATTTCACGCAGCTTTCGATGAAGAACCACGGCGTGGACGCGGGGTTTTACCCCTTAGGGTCGTGCACAATGAAGTATAACCCGAAAATCAACGAGGACATGGCGGCGCTTCCCGGCTTTTCTAAGGCGCACCCGCTATTACCTGCGCAGGCTCAGGGCTGTCTGCAATTGCTGTATGAGATGGATATGATGCTGTCCGAGATCACGGGCATGGCGCGCGTGTCGCTGCAGCCCGCGGCGGGCGCGCACGGCGAGCTCACCGGACTCATGATCATCAAAGCGTACCACGAGCATCGCGGCGACTTGAAGCGCAAAAAGATCGTCGTACCGGACAGCGCACACGGCACCAATCCGGCCTCCGCGGCGGCGGCGGGCTTTAGCGTGGCCGAGGTTAAATCCAACGCGCGCGGGCTCGTGGATATCGCGGTGCTGCAATCGATCATGAGCGACGAAATCGCGGGGCTGATGCTCACGAACCCCAACACATTGGGGTTATTCGAGGAGGATATCTTAAAGATTTCGGACATCGTACACGCAGCGGGAGGTTTGTTGTATTACGACGGCGCGAACGCCAACGCGATACTCGGCGCAGCGAGGCCGGGCGATATGGGCTTTGACGTAGTGCACTTAAACCTTCATAAAACCTTCGCCACGCCGCACGGCGGCGGCGGGCCGGGTTCCGGCCCGGTGGGCGTGAAGGAGTTTCTCGTGCCGTTCCTGCCAAAGCCGGTGATAGAAAAAGCGGGCGAAGCATACGTGCTGGACGGGGACAGGCCGCTGTCCATTGGCCGCTTGCATTCGTTCTATGGTAACTTTGGCGTGATCGCGAAGGCGTACGCCTACATCCGATCGATGGGGCCGGACGGGCTTAAGGAGGTTTCCGAGGCGGCGGTGTTGAACGCCAACTATATCCGCGAAAAGCTAAAGAGCGAATACGCGCTGCCGGTAGACCAGCCGTGTATGCACGAGGCGGTGTTCTCCGCCCAGAAGCAAAAGGAGCATGGAATCGGTGCGCTCGATATCGCAAAGCGCCTGATCGACTTCGGCGTGCACCCCCCTACAATCTATTTTCCGCTCATCGTTTCGGAGGCGCTCATGATCGAGCCCACCGAGACGGAGAGCCGCGAGACGCTGGACGAATTTATTGCTGTGATGAAGCAGATTGCGAAGGAGGCGGAGGAAGCGCCGGAGTTGCTGCGCGAAGCACCGCACGGCACGCCCGTTTCGCGCCTCGACGAAGCCAAGGCTGCGCGGGATATGAGGCTGAAGTACACGCGGCAGTAAAATACGGCCGGAGGGAGCCGGAGTATGCAGCAGATCGACAAGGGCGGCATGGCGGCGATTAAGCCGCTGTTTGCGGGCATGGACGATACCATGATACTCTCCTGCCTGCAGGGGCATATGGGGTGCGCGTGGGCGGATGACGCACAGCGCCCGAAAGCAGCACAAATCGTCACGGGAGATTTATGTTTTCTTGCGGGCGACAGCGAATGCGAAGGTGCGCAGCAGCTTGCCTCGCACATACCGCAAGGTTACGCTTCGCCGTCGCTTCATGTCTTCTGCCAGAGCGGGGGATGGCGAAAGCTCGTTGAGGATATTTTCGGCGCGCGGGCGGTGAAGTATACGCGGTACGCGCTATGCCGTGACGCAAGCGGGTTCGATGCGGAAAAGCTGGCAGATATCGCGCATAGGATACTGCCGGAATACCGCGTTGTGCCGATTGATGCGCGGCTGTTTGATCAAACGCGGCGGGAGGCATGGTCGAAGGACTTTTGCTCGCAGTTTAAGGATTATGCGGATTACCAGCGCCGCGGCCTCGGCTTTGCTGCAATGGCGGGTGAAGAGCCCGTTAGCGGCGCGTCCTCCTATACGGTATATGACGGCGGCATTGAGGTCGAAATCGCCACAAAGACGGAGCATCGCCGCAAAGGGCTTGCGGCGGCATGCGCTGCGCGGCTCATGCTTGCGTGCATGGAGCGCGGTCTGTTCCCCAACTGGGACGCGGCAAATCAAAAATCACTGGCGCTGGCGTGCAAGTTGGGTTACCGCTTCGACAGGGAATATATCGCTTATGAACTGCACATATAACGTGCGGTATTTGTTAGGAAAGACAGAAAAAAGCAATAATTAGATCGGGAAGGCTTTACAGACCGGTAATTTTCGTGTAATATGTGTATTCAAATGGTATTATGATGTGAGGGATATTATGAAAGAAAAGAAATATATTGAGTTTATGAACGATATGTCGTTTCCAAACGAGAGGGTCAGATATATCGGGAAGGTCAAATACCGCGTACAGGATGAGACCGTTGATAAATACCTGATATCCAGAAAAAAGAATATATCGCTGAGCAAATCCAAAGAGGGAGAGCTGTACTCGGTACGGGAATTCTGAATATCAGAGAGATCAGATATTATAAAAGGCTGCATGCGCAGCCTTCAGACCGCTGACAAACTTCGTTTGCCGGCGGTTTTTTATGTGCCTTACCCATCTTTATGATTGCCTTTCTCAAGGTCGGCCTTGTAGAAAGGCATGTTTCTATGTGGAATCCCTCATCTGAGGGAGTCAGTATTAAATTATATCGACAGCCTGAATAACCCTGTGTGATTTTTACGGAGCAGGGTTATTTCCGCAGCGAAGAAGAGAAAATAATGCTATGAAAATCGCAGGCGGGCATATGACTTGAATAAGAAAAAGGGGCTGTCGGTGTGGCAGCTTGTGATGATGGCGCTGGGTACGGTGATCGGCGGCTCGTACTTTTTGGGCAGCGCGGTTGCGATCAATGCTGCGGGGCCGTCTGTGCTGATCGGCTTTATCATCGGCGGCGCGATGGTGTACTTCATACTGTTCGCGCTCTCCGAGATGACGGTGGCCAGCCCGGAGGTCGGCTCGTTCCGCGCTTACGCGGCAAAAGCATTTGGCCCGGGCATGGGTTTCGTCGTGGGCTGGGTGTACTGGACGGGCATGGCACTCGCGATGAGCAGCGAGGCCACGGCGGTATCCATACTGCTTCGGCAATGGATACCGGAGCTTTCGCTGCCGCTCGTGGGCAGCATTATTATCGTTGCCGTCACGCTGATCAATCTGCTCGGTGCGGATCAGCTCGGCAGGCTCGAGAGCGGCCTCGCCGCGGTTAAGCTGTTTGCGGTCGTGGCGTTTATCGTAACGGCGGTGCTGCTGGTCGCGGGGGTGTTGACAGGCCGCGCGGCGGTGGGATTTGGCGCGGTGGGTACGGAACCGTTTTTCGCGGGCGGCGCGCCGGGCTTTGCAGGCAGCCTGCTCATTGTGATGTTTTCCTACGCGGGATTCGAGGTGATCGGCCTCGCCGCGTCCGAGGCGCGGGAGCCCAAAAACGTGGTGATCCCCAAGGCGATACGACGCACGGTGCTGTGCCTCGTCGGGCTCTATGTCGTATCCGTCGCGCTGTTGCTGCCGCTTGTGCCCGCAAACAGCCTCAGTGCGGACGCGAGCCCGTACGTGCAGGCGCTGTACGCCGGCGGCGTCGGCTGGGCGGGGACGGCGATGAATATCGTGCTGATTTCGGCGATACTTTCTACGATGCTTGCGGCGATGTTCGGCCTCGGGCGCATGATGCGCTCACTGGCGGACGAGGGCATGGCGCCGCGCTGGCTCAGGGACAAAACAGACGTACCCCGCCGCGGCATTCTCGCCTCGGGCACGGCGATGCTGGTTTCGCTCGGCGTCGGCCAACTGCTGCCCAGCGTATACGTGTTTTTAATCAGCTCGGGCGGCTTCGCGCTGCTTTTAACCTATGCTGTGATTATGGCAACGCATATCCGCTTCCGCCGCAGGCACGGCTGCCCGCCCGACGGCAAATGCCAGCTTTGGGGCTTTCCGTACACCTCTGCCGTTGTGCTCGTGCTGCTCATCGTCGCGATCGTGAGCATGCCTTTTATCGCAGGACAGCTTTCAGGGCTCATCGCGGGCTGCATACTGGTTGCGATTTATGCGGCCGCCTATGCAGTGATGCACCGGCTTCGCCGCTGGCAACTGCGTGCGCAGGGGCCGCAGGGCCTTACACAAAGCTTTTCGACGGAAGCCTCAGAAGAATTGCGTCCCGGCCGCAAGTGTGATAGTAAAAAGAGACGGCCATAATCCCGTTGTGGTATAAGCCCAACCTTAGGCGAGACGCGTAGCAGCTGTTTATTCATTGAAGGCCTCGCGTTTTCATGATATAATGAAAAAGGCAAGGGGCGTATTAAATGACTTGTCCGTCATTTGTATCGGGGTGGGGGAATATCATGGACGAGCGGGAAATCAAAAAGCTGCTGAATCAGGTGCTCAAAGACCTGTTCTATAAAATACTCCGTTTACAGGAAAGAAACGTATCGCAGTCGTCCGGAAGCGCGGTCAGCCGCACGGAGATGCATATATTGGAAGCTGTGCAGGACGAACCGGACGCCACGCTTACGCACATCGCGGATACGATGGGCATCACCAAACCGACTGTGAGCGTATCGGTAGCGCGCCTGACGGAAAAGGGCCTGCTTAAAAAAGCAGTGTCTGAAAAAGACAAGCGAAAAAGCATTTTGAAGCTGACCGAAGCGGGGGAAATTTGCTGCCATAAACACAGACAGTTCCACGATATGATGATTGAAGGCCTCGTACGCGATTTTAAAATTGAGGAATACCCGTATGTATTAAAATCCCTTCAGGCGCTGCTCGACTTTTTTAGCCATCTCGAACACTGAGAATCGCACTTTACGGATCAGTTTGTGCTCACCGGAAAATACAATCACGCAAACAATATTAAAAGAGTAATAATAATCAAAACGCTTTCGAAAATGTTTCTTAATAAACATAGCCATATTATACGATGGACAGCCATCTGCCGTCTTTCTCTATGAACGTTTTATAAATCCTGTTACATTTGTTAACAATCGTTTCATTGACATCACCGAATCAAGGTGTTAATATTCTTTAAAAATGAATTGTTAGTAGTGCTAACCTTAATGGATGTATGACTACTATTTTTACGGCAATAGATACTAGGAACGCCTTGAATTGCGGAGGATGGCATGGACGTAGAAAAAATTTTCAGCCTGATCGACAAAGCGGAATCATCATCGTTTGATAAAATCGAAATTCAGATACAGGATGTAAGGCTTTGCCTGGAGCGCAACAAATGCCAGACGGGCATACCGGCTGTTCCTGCCCCCCAAAAGGAAACCGCAGCGTCGGCAGCCCAGGAGGCGGAAACGGAGGATGTTCTGTTTGCGCCGATTTCGGGTGTGTTTTATGCAGCGCGCGAACCGGGTGCCGAGCCGTATGTGCGTGAGGGCCAGCATGTACACAAGGGCGATACGGTCTGCATTATCGAGGCGATGAAGATGATGAATGAGATTTGCGCACCGAAATCCGGTGTGATTGAACGGATTTTTGTAGAAAATACGCAGGCAATAGAAGCAAGCGACGCGCTGTTTTTATTTGCGAAGGAAGCCTGATGAATACGGTGCTTATTGCAAACCGCGGGGAGATTGCCGTCCGCATTATCCGCACGTGTAAAAAGCTGGGGCTCAAGACGATATCGGTGTTTTCCGAAAACGACCAAGGCAGTCTGCACGTCAGGCTTGCGGATGAAAGCGTGTGTATCGGCCCGCGGCCTGCGGAAAAAAGCTATCTTAACATCGAAAGCATCGTTGCGGCGGCAAGGGCATATCACGCCGATTATATCCACCCGGGCGTAGGCTTTTTGTCGGAGAACGCGGAGTTCAGGCGCGTGTGCGACGAGGAAGGCATTCGCTTTATCGGCCCGGATGCGGATGCGATGGTGCTGCTGGAGGACAAGCAGAAAGCGCGCACGTGGATGCAGGAGAACGGTTTCCCGGTGGTACCTGGCAGCCAGGGCCATGTTGAAAACGTCAAGGCGGCGGTTTCGGTCTGCAAGAACACAGGCTTTCCGGTAATGCTCAAGGCGGCCAAAGGCGGCGGCGGAAAGGGCATCCGCATCGTGGGTAACGTACAGGAACTTGAAAAGGAATTCCCGCTCGTGAGCCGCGAGGCCGAGCTCGCCTTCGGCGATAACAGCATGTATATCGAAAGCTACCTGCCACAGGCGCGCCATATCGAAGTACAGATAATCGCGGACGAGTATGGCAGCGTGCTGCACCTGGGCACGCGTGAATGCAGTTTGCAGCGCAAGAACCAGAAGCTTTTGGAGGAAGCCCCCGCGCCTTTTATTGAACCCAAGGTACGAAGCGCGATGGAGAAAACCGCGGTAGAAATAGCGCGGCGCAGCGGCTATAAAAACGCGGGTACGGTGGAGTTCCTGTATAAGGACGGCAAATATTACTTCATGGAGATGAACACGCGCATACAGGTGGAGCATCCCGTGACGGAGAGCATATTCGGCGTAGACCTCATCAAGGCGCAAATACAAGTGGCCATGGGGCATCACTTAAATTTGCGGCAGGAGGATATCGTATCGCGCGGGCATGCGATCGAATGCCGCATCAACGCGGAGAACGTGATGGAGAACTTCCGGCCTTCGCCGGGAGTCATTAAATCGATGCGGATGCCGGGCGGCAACGGCGTGCGTGTGGATACAGGCTACGGCCCGGGCGACGAGATACCGCCCTACTACGACTCGATGATTATGAAAATCATCTGCGTTGGCGACGATCGCGACGAAGCGGTGCGCTTAAGCCATGCCGCACTCGGTGAGCTTAAGATTGAAGGAATTGCGCATAACGCCGCTTTTACGCAGGCGATACTGAGGCATCCCGCGTTTGGCAGCGGCGGTGTGCATACCAAGTGGATCGAGCAGGAATTTATCCATCAGTTTTTGGAGAGACAGCATGAATCTGTTCACTGAAAAAATCGAGACGGACAGCGCATCTCAGCGTATAGTGGTAGAGACGCTGCGCTGCGGCAAATGCGGCAAGGATCTGCTCGCGGATATATTTCACGCGAACGATTCCACCTGCCCGTACTGCGGCGCGCTGTTTCGGCAGCCCGCCTACAAACGCATCGAGTCCATTACGGATTCGGGCAGCTTCATTGAGATCGAGCGAGAGGCGGAGAGCAGCGACCCGCTCTCGTTTCCGGGCTATAAGACGAGGATCGCCAAGGAGAAGAGCAAATCGAGTGCACAGGAAGGCGTGGTGATCGGCAAAGCGACGATACAGGGACACCGCACCGCACTTGCCGTAATGGATTCGTATTTCATGATGGGCAGCATGGGTACGGTCGTGGGTGAAAAAATCGTAATCATCGCAGAATTCGCGACGCTGAACCGTCTGCCGCTTATCATATTCTGCGCGTCGGGCGGCGCCCGCATGCAGGAGGGCATACACTCGCTGCTGCAGATGTCGCGCACGACGATAGCGCTTGCCCGCCACGCGGAACAAAAACTGCTGCACGTCAACGTATTGACGCACCCCACGACAGGCGGCGTCACGGCGAGCTTTGCGATGCAGGGCGATATTACGATCGCGGAGCCGGGCGCTCTGATCGGCTTCGCCGGGCCACGCGTGATCGAACAGGCGGAGAGGTGCAAACTTCCTGAGGGGTTCCAGACCGCAGAGAGCCTCTATGCCCATGGCCTTATCGACCGTATCGTGGAAAGAAAAGACCTGCGCAATACGCTGGGCGATATACTTGCGCTGCACGGCAGCGACGCACATAAACCGATCAAAAAAACGTGATAAAGGGAATGAAAAAGAATGCCACCTAAAGGAGCTGAACCGCGCGGCGCAGTCAGAGAAAAAAAGTCCTGGGATAAAGTGATGAGCGCGCGTAAGGAGAACCGCCCTCAGGCGCGGGATTATATCGATAAGCTGTTTACCAGCGTGTTCGAGGTGAAGGGCGATCGCTGCTTCGGCGACGACGACGCAATCGTGACAGCGATTGCGTGGTTCGAGGATTGGCCCGTCACGGTGATCGGACAGCAGAAAGGGCATACGCTCGAAGAGCGTATGCGCTGCAGGTTCGGTATGCCAAGCCCCGAAGGCTACCGTAAATCCATCCGGGCGCTTAAACAGGCGGAGAAGTTCCGGCGGCCTGTGATCTGCATCGTGGATACGCCGGGCGCTTTTGCCGGAGTCGAGGCTGAGGAGCGCGGGCAGGGGCTCATTATCGCGGAGCATCTTCGTACGATGGCAACGCTTAAAACCCCCGTCATATCGATCATCATCGGCGAGGGCGGCAGCGGAGGCGCGCTGGCATTGTCGCTAGCCGACAGGCTGATCATGATGGAGAACAGCTATTTTTCCGTCATCGCACCCGAAAGCTGTGCGACAATACTATTCAAGGACAGCTCAATGGCACAGCAGATGGCAGAGGATTTAAAACTCACGGCGGAGGATTTAAAGCGCTTCAGCATTGTGGACAATGTGATCGACGAACCTGAGGGCTTTAACCGGTTTAATATGGATAAAAGCGTGGAGGATATCCGCCACCTGTTCAGGATGTACTTAAAACGGTTGACAAAGGTATCGCCGAACCGGCTTGTAGAAAAACGTCATGAGAAATTTTTAGGCATGAGGGGATTATAAACGAATGGCATATGTGAAGATCGCAGGGATGGCAAGCAGCCTGCCCGAAAAGATAGTGACCAATTTCGACCTCGAGAAAATCGTCGATACGAACGATGAATGGATACGCAAGCGTACGGGTATCCATGAGCGCCATGTTATCACGCACGAAACTACGACGGGTATGGCAGCGGATGCCGCGCGTAAAGCGATAGAGAACGCGGGTGTCGATCCGAAATCCATCGGGCTTATCGTCGGCTGCACGATCACGGGCGATTACGTGACGCCCTCCATGGCGAGCCACGTGCAGCGGGAACTTAGGATAGAATCGTGCGCTGCGATGGATATATCGGCGGGCTGCACGGGCTTTGTGTATGCGCTTGTAACCGCGTCGAACCTCATGGAAGCGCTGGGGATAGACGCTGCGCTCGTGGTAGCGGGTGAGGCGCTGACAAAGCTAACCGACTGGACCGACCGCGGCACCTGTGTGCTTTTCGGCGACGGCGCGGGCGCGGCGGTACTGAAGAAAAGCGACAAGGAGAACGTCAGGTTCCCCATACTTGGCGGTTCTCCCGATCCCGAGGATGTGCTTTCGTGCAAAGCTACGCGTGAGACGCCTTTTACGGGAGGTGCAAAGCAGTCTAAAATGGAGTACATCCAGATGAAGGGCAAGGAGGTGTTCACTTATGCGGTGGGCGCCATTGAGGATGTACTGAAAAAATTGCTTGCCAAGTGCGGTGACAAGCCGTTTAATAAGGTGATACCGCATCAGGCCAATGCCAAGATCATCGACTGCGTGATTCGCAGCATGCATCTGGATCCGGATCAGTTTTTTGTGGATATCAACAAATATGCCAACACCTCTTCCGCAACGATACCCATCGCGATGTGTGACGCAGCGCAGCACGGCTGGCTCCGCAACGGAGACCGCGTGGCGCTCGTCGGCTTTGGCGCGGGGCTCACATGCGGCGGAGTGGTGATAGATTGGGTAATTTAATAACATACGGAGGGTAAAATTATGGAGGAAAAGATCATTGCCAAGATTGTGGAGCAGCTCGATATCGATCGAGAAACCATCACGTCAAACTCGCGCTTTGTTGAGGACTTCGAAATGGATTCGCTTGATATGGTGGAAATGCTGATCGGTATCGAAAAGGAGCTCGACATCATGATCCCCAACGAGGAGATCAAGGACGTCCATACGGTGGGTGAGCTCGCGGCATATCTGGAGAAGAAGCGAAATGAGGCGTAACATTGCTTCCATACTGGGCATTGAATATCCGCTGATACAGGGCGGCATGGCGTGGGTTTCAAACGCCAGCCTTGCTTCGGCGGTGTCGATGGCGGGAGGCCTTGGCGTGATCGCGGCGGGCAACGCGCCGCCGGACTGGGTGCGCGCGCAGATCAAAGAACTTCGTGGCAAGACAGACAAGCCTTTTGGACTCAATGTGATGCTTCTTAGCCCCTATGTGGAGGATATCGCTAAAATAGTCTCGGAGGAGCGCGTGTCGGTGGTCATCACGGGCGCGGGCAACCCGGCGTCTTTTGTGCGTTCCTGGAAGGAAGCGGGCTGTATTATCGCGCCGGTCGTCGCAAGCAGCGCGCTCGCACAGATGATGCAGCGCGCGGGTGCGGACTTTCTGATCGCAGAAGGTTGCGAGGCGGGCGGCCACATCGGCGAGCTAACGACGATGGTACTCACCCCTGATATTATCAGGGCTGTGGATCTGCCTGTGGTAGCGGCGGGCGGAATATACGACGCGGAGACAGTCGCGGCGGCTTTCTGCCTCGGCGCTTCGGGTGTTCAGGTGGGGACAAGGTTCATACTTGCGCAGGAGTGCACCGCAAATGACGAATACAAGCAGCGAGTGATTAAGGCCAGGGATATCGACAGCAAGGTGACGGGACGCGTGACGGGGCATCCGGTGCGTCTGATCAGAAGCCCTATCGTGCGTGAGATGATGCGGCTGGAGTATGAGGAAGACGGTGCGGAGAAACTCGAAAAGCTTGGCGAGGGTTCGCTGATGCGCGCGGTGTTGTACGGCGACAAGGATACGGGTTCGTTCATGGCGGGACAGTGTGCGTGCATGATGGATAAAGTGCAGCCTGCGGCGCAGATCATCCGTGAACTGTTTGACAAGTCGGCCTTGAAACGCATACGGGACGATGCTTTCGGCTTTTTGCTGGACTGAAGGGGTAACGCTATGAGGACAGCGTTTTTATTCCCCGGCCAGGGCGCTCAAATGCCCGGCATGGGAGCGGACTTATACAATTATCATACGATCTATACCGAAACATTTAACCTGTGTGAGCAGGGCGCGGAACTGAACCTAAAAGCTGCCTGTTTTGAAGGCAAACGACTGGACGAAGGCGAGGTCTGCCAGCCCGCTATATTCGCGCATACCATTTCACTGCTAAAAGCGGTCCGGAACGAATGCGCGGATGCGCAAATCTGCGCCGGGCTGTCACTCGGCGAATACAGCGCGCTCACTGCCTCGGATGTATTCGGCGTCGCGCAGTGCGCCGCGCTCGTGCGTCAAAGAGGGCGCATTATGGACGAAGCGTTCCCGCCCGGAGTGGGCGGCATGCTCTCGGTAATCGGTTTTACCGCAGAACAGGTGGAGGAAGCAATCGCGGGCTTTTCGAGCGCAAGCGTTGCCAACCACCTCTCGGAGCTGCAAACCGTTGTGGCGGGTGAGACAAGAGACCTGACGGCGCTCAAAGAGAAGTTTGAACAGGCAGGCGCAAAGATGGCCACGCTGCTTTCGGTACGCGGTCCGTCGCATTCGCCGCTGCTGAATGACGCATCACGAAAATTCATTTCGGTGCTTCGGCGCGAGGACATCGGCGTATCAAATAAAACCGTCTACTCCAACGCGCTGGGTGCGCCGTATCCAAAGGATGCGGATATCAGCGGATTGCTTACGGAGCAAATGCGAAGCCGTGTGCGCTGGCATGATTGCACCGAGCACATGATCGCGCAGGGAGTATCGCGCTTTGTGGAGATCGGCCCGGGTAATGTGCTTTCTAAAATGCTCAAGCGCCGCGTGGACAAGGATACACAAGTCGTCTCGGTGAGGGACAGGGATACGCTTGAAAAGTTTTTGGATGCTGTGAGGTAACGATGATGAACAAGGTTGCATTGGTCACAGGCGCGTCGGGCGGCATCGGCTGCGCGATATGCCTTTCGCTGGCCGAAGCAGGATTTGATATCGCGGTGCACTATAATCGAGGCAGGCATGCGGCAGAGATCCTGGCACAGGAGATTGCGGGGATGGGCTGCTGCGCGGAAACGCTGCAGGCCGACCTGACCGATTCCGCGCAGTGTGCACGGTTGGTAGAGCAGTGTATCGAAAGAATGGGCGGGCTGTACGCGCTCGTCAACAACGCAGGCACGACGGACGATGGGCTGCTGATGCGCATGAGCGATGCGCAGTACGAGAACGTGATGCGCGCCAACATCGG
>CAZLRM010000001.1:32607-37544 GCA_964561895.1 uncultured Christensenellaceae bacterium
TGCTGATGCGCATGAGCGATGCGCAGTACGAGAACGTGATGCGCGCCAACATCGGGAGCTGCTTTTACTGCACGCGCGCCGCGCTGCCGTTTCTGATGAAGGCAAGGCAGGGGCGCATCGTTAACATCACATCGGTGGTAGGACTAATGGGCAACGCGGGGCAGGCCAACTACGCCGCGTCCAAAGCGGCGGTCATCGGGCTCACAAAATCTGTTGCGAAGGAATCGGCTTCGCGCGGCGTCTGCGTGAATGCCGTCGCGCCCGGCTTTATCGAGACCGCGATGACCGATGCGCTGGGTGAGGATTTAAGGGAAAAGATGAAACAGGCGATACCGCTTCGGCGGTTCGGCAGCCCGTCCGACGTGGCCGCGCTCGTGCAGTTTTTATGCGGTGAAGGCGCGGCGTATATCACCGGCCAGGTGATGGTCGTGGACGGCGGAATGGTGATATAGTGGCATTGGAGGAGCATATGGGTAATGAAGTCATGATTACCGGTATGGGAATCGTATCTCCCATCGGTTTTTCCGCGGAGGAAGCTTTCAAGGCCGCGGTTACGGGCGTATGCGGTATTCGTGAGGCGACATGCTTTGATACGGAGTATACGGGTATACGCGCCGCCGGACAGGTGATGGATTTCGATCCGTCGCAATTTATCACGAGCCGCGAGGCGAAACGCATGGCGCGCTTTACGCAGTTTGCGGTGTTTGCCGCGCACCAGGCGTGGGAGCAAAGCGGCATCAAAAACGGCAATTTCGACGCGGAGCGCATCGGCGTGATGCTGGGCAGCGGCATGGGCGGCCTCGACGTGATCTGCGAACAGGTGGAGGAACTGAGGGTGAACGGCCCGAGAGCCGTTTCGTCGTTGTTCATCCCCAAAGCGATCATCAACACTGCCGCGGGCGTGATCGCGATACGGCTCGGATTGCATGGGCCTTGCCTTTCGGTGGTGACCGCATGTTCGTCAGGCGCGGACGCGATCGGGCAGGCATATTATGCCGTGAGGGAGGGCCGCGCGGACGCGATGCTCGTGGGCGGCGCGGAATCCGTAATGGTTGCGTTGGCCGTGCAGGGCTTCCATCAAATGCAGGCGCTTTCGGAGGCGGAGCCGGAGCGCGCTTCCATACCTTTTGATAAGGACAGGCAGGGCTTTGTGATGGGGGAAGGCGCGGCGTTTCTGCTCATTGAGAGCGCGGCGCACGTCAAAAAACGCGGAGGCAAGGCTAAAGGGCAGATCGCAGGGTACGCGCAGACATGCGACGCACACCACATTACCGCGCCTCAGCCGGGCGGGGAATTCGCCGCAAAAGCGATGGCGCTTGCGATTGAGGATGCGGGCATCAATAAAACCGATATCGGCTACATCAACGCGCACGGCACGGGCACGCCGCTTAACGACGCAACGGAAAGCGCGGCGATTGAGATGTGCTTCGGCGATTACGCCAAATCGCTGCTCGTGAGTTCCACCAAGTCGATGACGGGGCACATGCTGGGTGCTGCGGGCGCGTTCGAGGCGGTTATCACGCAGTGCGCGCTTAACGAAGGAATTGCGCCACCCACCATCGGGCTTAAAACCGAGGGCGAAGGATGCAGCCTTGATTATGTAAAAGGTAAAGCAAAACAGATGAATGCACGTTACGCGCTGTCCAACTCATTCGGGTTCGGCGGCCACAACAGCTGCATCGTACTGAAAAAGGCGGAATAAAAAATGTTGGGTATCGAAGAGATCAAAAAGATATTGCCGCACCGCGAGCCGTTTTTAATGGTAGACCGCGTAGACGAGCTGGTGCCGGGCAGGATTGCCAAGGGCGTCAAATCCGTCAGCGCGAACGAATGGTTCTTCATGGGGCATTTTGCGGAAACGAAGGTGATGCCGGGCGTGCTGATCATCGAAGCCATCGCGCAGATGGGCGGCGTTGCGCTTTTAACCATGGACGGTATGAAGGGCAGGCTTGCGTTTTTGGGCAAGATCAAGAACGCGCGGTTTCATGAAAAGGTGGTGCCGGGAGACACGCTGGTATTGGAAACGGAACTTGAAACCGTACGCGAAACCATCGGCACGGGGGGCGGCAAGGCCTACGTGAACGGTAAGCTTGCCGCAAGCTGCGAGCTCGTATTCGCGATCGGAGACGCTAAATAGTGCTTTGGACGCTGTAAAACGCGCAGCTTAAAAAAGTTTCCATCATAATAACCGCGGAGGAAATGGCTCGCCGCGGTTATTTCATTTTACATTAAAATGAACATAATCTTATCCGCTGTTATAAATTTTCGTTTAAAGATCACCGATATATATTATATATATAAGAAAGAATGAAAGAAAACATGGCATTACAACTTACAGTTGCTATCATATCGTAATGATCTATCCTATTATTATTAAGAAGGGATATCGGGCATGATAAACGAATCAGGGGAAATTTTAAACAAGATTGAAAGCTGGGATTTTACGGACGAGCTTGATGAAAGTGAAAACGAAGGTTCTATCGACGCGGCCATATATAAAAAGCTGCAGGGCTTTTTTAAAAAATTTTTCCTGCAATATGACTGCATATCGCGGATATCCAAGCAGCTTAATACCGTGATGCAGGACTTTATACAGGAGTCCGGCCAGGTGGAACAGGTCGCGGTTTTCTTAAACAACGGCACCAAAATGCAAATGCAGGATATCGAGAAATCGCTAAAGCTGATCGGGGATTTTACGGATAAGATCGACGCGATCTACGAGAAATCGCAGGAGATCATATCGCTCGCGTACGACATGGAGAACAACAACCAGGGCGTACGCCAATCCGTGGATCAACTGGTGCAAAACCAGGTAAAAAACGATGAAGCCATAGGCGATATATTTGGCGTGATCAAAAACCTGATCGTCAAGACGCAGAAGATAGGCGAAATCACGAGCCTGATCAACCGGATATCCAGCGAGACAAACCTGTTGGGGCTCAATGCGAAGGTGGAAGCCGTGCATGCGGGGGCAGCCGGCAGAGGATTTTCGGTTGTTGCGGATGAGATACAGCGCCTCTCCAAGGAGAGCAAGACCGCGAGCGTGGATATCAGCGATACGATCAAAAGCGTAACCGATGAGATCAGCCTGCTCGAAAAGGTGGCGCATAAGTCTCAAGGAGCGTTCAAGGCGCAGCGGGATTCCGTCACTGAGGTCAACAGCGCTTTTGAAAAGAACAGCGAATTTATCAACACCTATATCAGCGAACAGAAGAACTTCAACAAATCCATCGAAGTGATCAAGGGCGACGAAGAAGTGCTCGTCAGATCCATATCGAATATATTCACATCCGTCCGGGAGGTTTCCGCCACAGCGAACGAAATCACCAGCCTGACGTACGACCAGAACAATACCATATCGCTTTTGGGCAAGCTGGAAGACGACCTTGCAAACTGCACCGGGGCTGTCAAGCAGCAAGTCGATGATATTAAGGTTGAAAAGTCATCCGATCCAAAGAGGAAGATCATGATTATTTATGACTTTGAATGTGAGTTTTTTGTTTCGACTACAAAAGAAGCGCAGAAAGCGGCGGATACTTATAATTATGAAGTCGAATTTCATGCTCCCAAGTTCAGAGGGAAGGACGGGGTCAATGAAATGGCCGGTTTCATAGATAAAGCGATTGAAGAAAATGTGGACGCGCTTGTAATCAGCCCGCTGGATGATACGCTCATCTACCAGAAGCTGAAACAAATCAGCAGTCTCGGCACTAAAATTATTTTCATCAATTCGAAGCTTGATAATATCGATTATGTATCCTATATCCAGACCAACGGCCTTGCAGCGGGTGCCGCGGCTGCGCGCGTGGTGATGGGAGCGATGGGTAATCAGGGTGAGGTTATTGTGAACGCCTGGTCGGACATCAGTATTTCCGCGATAGAAGACCGCAGGAACGGTTTTGTGCAAGAGATCAGAAAAAATTCGAAGATCGAGGTACATGAAGTGCCGGTAAACAGCCAGCCGTCCCCTGAAGAGGCGGAAAAGACCATACGCTCCATGCTGCAAAGCTACCCCAACGCGCGTTTCGTATTCTTAACCAACGCGGACTGGGGGGTTATATTTGCGAGTTATATGAAGAAGCATCATCCGAACGTTGAAGTGGTGACGATTGATTTCCAAAAAGGGATACAGGATCTGATGAACGAAGGATTGATCCACTATGCCATCGGCCAGCGCAACTACTCATGGGGGCCCATGGCGTTTAACTTCCTTGATAAGCACTTCAATAAAAAACCGGCACAGAAATATGTCGATACGGGAACCTACGAAGTCAACCGGCAGAACCTGAACATATATAAGAGCATGATTCAATAGATATACGATAATCTTTACCGGCGTTTTATCTGTTAAAAAGCCTAAATAACATTCCATTCCGACACTGACGCTCCGTAACGTCTTTTTTGCTGTGGGCACATGTTTTGCCGCTTGGGTTTGCGCCATTTCTTCAATCCACAATAATTTGATGTCCAAAACTTATTATTGACAGTGCGCCTGACGGTTAGTATAATTTAAATACTTTGAACATCAAACTATTTATTATGATGGGGTGATGGCTATTAGCGACAGCTATGCGGAATTGAACTATTTTCTTGTTAAAGTGTTTAACGAAATACTGCGCATTGAAGAATCGTCCTTAAGAACCGGCGAATTTGAAAACCTGTCGGTCTGTGAAATGCATACCATCGAAGCAGTTTGCCAGGCCAATGAATCAGGCACTGATAACCGCGCGACCGATATCGCGCATGCCTTGGGGATATCGGCAGGGACGCTGACCACCACAGTAACATTGCTGGAGAAAAAGGGATATTTGACGAGAAGGCAGGATACTCAGGACAAGAGAATCATCAGGGTAGTTACAACCGAAAAAGGGGCGAGGGCAAGCCGATTCCATCAAAACTTTCATCATCAAATGGTGATGAATGTGACGGATACGCTG
>CAZLRM010000002.1:0-30536 GCA_964561895.1 uncultured Christensenellaceae bacterium
GGCTGCCGTGCGACTTCGGATAGCGCCAGCACTTGATCATCTGCCCGTCCACAACGTTATACCCTGGGCAGAAGAATGTATCATCCACGCTGACCGCACCGCTGTTGATCGCGGAGGCCAATGTCACCACCTTAAAAGTCGATCCGGGCTCATACGCATCGGTGATTACCCGGTTGCGCGTATACTCGTTGAGCTTGCTGATGTCGTCGCGCGGTACTTCGTTAAGGTCAAAGTCCGGGTAATTAACGATACCAAGTATCCCGCCCGTTTTGGGATTCATCGCAATGGCGCAGACGTTCTTCGCATTCTGTTCCACGAAAGCTTCCTGTGCCGCCTGTTCCATGAAACTCTGTATCGCCTCGTCAATGGTCAGCACGAGGTTGTAGCCGTTAACCGGCGCAATGTACTCCTCTTCCCCAATCGCAATATCACGCCCCGCGTTGTCCGCCTCGGAGATGATTGCCCCGTCCTGTCCCGCGAGATATTTGTTAAAGTACGCCTCAAGGCCTTCCTGGCCCTCGCCGTCTACCGTGGTATAACCCAGCGTTTGCGTCAAAAACGAACTGTTGGGGTAATATCGCCGTACATCCACCGAGAAGTACACACCGGGCAGGTTCTCCGCGCGAAGCGCATTGGCAACATCGGTCGTCACCTGCCGTTTGAGCCAAACTTCCGACTTCTTTGTATCCGTGGCTTTCTCGCGAACCGTTTTTTCGTCCATCCCGAGTATGCCCGCCAGTACGCTTACGATCGCATCCGTATTGCTTTTTGTGATCTCTGACGGGCGAAGCACAATGGTCTGCGCCGTAGCGCTCTGCGCCAGTACATGGCCGTTACAGTCCAGTATCTCGCCGCGCTGCGCGGAAACCGTAAGGTCCCGCGTCTGCTGCAGCATCGCTTTGCGCTGCAGATCGTCTCCCTGAACGAATACGACAACAGCCATCTTCACCGCAATCCCGAAAAGCAGCACGAGCAACACCGTCATCAGAAAAAGCAATCTTTTCTTCGATTGGAGCGTCGGTACTGCGGTCCCCTTGTTTTGCTTCCGACGTTCCATAGGTTTAACCTCCATCAACCGCCCGACTCGATTGTAATGATCTGATCCGGGCTGGGATATGTCATATTAAGCTGTTGCCGTGCCGTTTGCTGCACACCCATCAGGTCGCTTTTCATCTCGATGTCCACCTTAAGCGCCTCAATCTGCGTTTCGACGGACGCGATACTTTCCTTCAAATCGTTGTTCCTCGCACCCACGGCGCACGCCTCGGCATACCGGGATACCAGCATCGCCATCGCGGCAAAAGCGGCCATCAACACCGCGAGAGTTGATACGATGCCCCTCTTCGGCTTCGCCGCGGGTTTCGCAACGGATTTCGGCCGGGCTGCGGGCTTTACCGCGGGCTTCGCCGCAGGCTTTGCCGCGGGGCGGGGCGCCGTGCGCGGCTGCGCTGCGGCAGCGCCGCTACTAATATATGCAACGTTTCCTTCAATTTTAACCACACGGCTGCGGGGTTGCGGTTGCGGCTGCACTTTATATTCAATTTTTCTTTGTAATGCCTGCATGTCCTGCTCCCACAATCTTTTCAAAGGCGCGCAGTTTTGCGCTGCGTGCTCTGCTGTTCTCCTCTGTTTCCTCTTTAGATGGCCCAACCGGTTTTCCGGTAACCACCTTCCCTTGCGATACCTTTCCGCATATGCATATCGGAAAGCTGCTTGGGCATTCGCACGGATGCTCCAGCCGTTTAAACTCCTGCTTGACGATGCGGTCTTCGAGCGAGTGGAACGTGATTACCGCAAGCCTTGCGCCTTCGTTCATCACATCAATAAAATCCGCCAGCGCTTCCTTCACCGCGTCCAGCTCTCCGTTAACCTCGATGCGGAGCGCCTGGAATACCCTTCGCCCGGGATGCGGCCCGTCTTTTCTCGCGCCGCTCGGCACGGCTTTTTTGATCACATCGACGAGCTGTGTGGTGGTCGTTATGGGCCGCTGGCTTCGTTCCCTCACAATGAACTCTGCAATTCTGGCGGCCCACCGTTCCTCACCATAGTCTCTGAAGATCCGCTCAAGGTCTCGCTGCGCATAGCTTGCTACTATGTCTGCCGCGCATGTTTTATCTTCGTTATTCATGCGCATATCGAGCCTCGAGTCCTGTTTATATGAGAACCCCCTGTTACATTGGTCCAGCTGGAACGATGATACGCCGAGGTCCAGCATCGCTCCATCTATCCCTTTTATCTCGAGCATACTGAGTATGCTTTTAATATCCTTAAAATTGCCGTGGACATATTCCACGTTTGTATATTCTTTGAGCGCTTCCTTTGCCTGCCCGAGCGCGAACGTATCCCGGTCGATGCCGATAAGCCGCCCTCCCGGCATGATGCGTTTCAGTATTTCCGCCGCATGCCCGCCGCCGCCCAGCGTGCCGTCCACGACGGTCATGCCCGGTTTTAAGTTCAGCAGGCCCATCGTTTCACGCAGCAGTACAGGTTTGTGTTCCATTGCCTATATACCGTATTTGGCGGCGCTTTGCATCATGGCTTCGCCGGAGGGCGCATTCTCTGTGTACCCGCGCCATTTTTCCTTCGCCCATATCTCCATGCGATTGAGCGCGCCGATGATCACGGTATCCTTGTCGATGCCGACCTTATCGCGCAATACCTGCGGCAGCAACACGCGTCCCTGCTTGTCGGGCTCGCCCTTGCACGCGTTGGAAGTAACGTCGCGCACCAAACGCTGACCATCCGCGTCAAACTGGGGGATCGCTTTGAGTTTAGCGGAAAGCGCTTCCCACTCCCCTTCCGGGTATACAACGAGGCAGTCTTCCGTGAGCGCGGTAATATAAAACGGATCCCCCAAATCAGCTCTCAATTTGAAGGGAACCGCCACGCGGCCTTTCTCATCCAACGTATGAAAGTATGTACCGATCAGCGAATCTTTCACGTTTCCCCCCAAGCGGACTGGATGTCTGCTTTTGCGCTTACCCCTCGCGGATGAATGTTATATACTGTAATATCCCCATTCATCCCCACACAACACCATTCTAATAGTTATTTCGGTATATTTCCATGGATTCCTTTAATTTTTTTTAAAAAAGCACCATTAATTTTTCTAAAATATGTACCATTAATTCCCTTGTACTATATGTGGTATGGAATATATATTCGTGCAAATACATGTTCTATATTCAATACGAACATATGTCCTGTAATTCTATGCCGACGAGTCAACCGCCCCCCTGCTGCCCTTTTGGGGCAAAATAAGTTAAGCCCTTTTTTCACTTTTGCGGCCTTGCATAGCCGCCCGATTGAATTGGCATTGTAAACGGATTATGCAATAAAAAATAAGCCGCCAAAATGGCAGCCTCTTTTGAATACTGAACCGAGAAGCGCAGGCCTTTTTGTAGCGGGATTCCTGCGGCTTACAAACGCTCGTTTCTTTGAATCAGTTCTTGTTTGATTATCCCCAAGTTTCTAATCTCATATATTATTCTTGCAAAAGTTGAAAAAAGAAAGATGACAATGTGTATATCAATAAACGTACTATATTCTTTCCTTGGTAATGTCTTAGCTATAGGTAGCAACATTCTCTTGACTTCCATATTAACCCGTGGTACAATGTGGTTAATGGAGGTCTTTTATTATGGATATTATTGAAGTATTTGAGCGTTTCCCAGATAAGGCATCTTGTATCAAGCATCTTGAACAAGTCCGTTGGCATAATAAACCGCGCTGTCCTTATTGCGGTTCTCCCAACTATTCAAACATGAAAGGCGAATACCGTTATCATTGTAACACGTGTAATACTTCTTTTAGCGTGACGGTTGGAACTATCTTTCATAATTCAAAATTGCCTTTGCAAAAATGGTTTTTGGCTGTATCGCTAATTATTAATGCTAAAAAGGGCATATCATCAAGACAGCTTTCACGTGATCTCCATGTTACAAAAGATACGGCTTGGCGTATGCAGATGCAAATCAGAAAAGCGATGTATGAGTATGGCGATTTACTACAAGGCATTATTGAGGCAGACGAAACCTATGTTGGAGGAAAAAACAAGAATAGACATAACGGTGATAAAACACAAGGAGGGCTTGGCAGAAGTACAAAAGATAAAACCCCGGTTTTTGGAGTTGTTCAACGCGACGGTAAAGTGATAGCCCAAACTGTTAAAAACGCAAGCAGCCAAACTCTCCAACAAATAATCATGGAGAAGGTAAAAAGAGGCTCGACAATAATGACGGATGAATGGCTTGGCTATAAAGGGTTGGCATCAAAGAAGTACGTTCACAAGGTTATCAAGCATAGTGAAGGGCAGTATGTTAACGGAGATATCTATACAAACACCTTAGAGGGCTTCTGGAGTCTGTTTAAGCGTGGTTTTATCGGACAATATCACCAACTAAGCAAGCGTTATTTGAACAGATATCTTGACGAGTTTTGTTTTCGCTATAACAACAGGTTAAATCCGAATCTATTTGGATTGATCTTAGAGAATGGAGTGTGTATTTAATGAACAAAGTATATAAGTTAGCTTATAAAGGAGAACTAGAATTTAACGATATTAAAATACCATGCTACGTAACGGAAGATGGTTTAAGGGTATTGTCTGGGAGGACGGTTACAGGCGCAATAGGGATGAAAGGCCGTGGCCAAGGAATGGCTAGAATATTAGATCACAAGGCACTAAAACCCTTTGTTAATGCGGATTTAAGCGCGGCCATCGAAAACCCTTTACAACTATCTGGATTCGGTTCAAACACTTATGGATATGAGGCAACCGTGCTTCTTAATATTTGCGAAACAATACTTTTAGCAAGAGATGCTGGCGTATTAAAATCAGAGCAGGAGTTAAGATATGCAAGCCATGCAGATATCCTTATTAGAGCGTTTGCAAAAGTAGGTATTATTGCGCTTATTGATGAGGCAACTGGATATCAAGACGTAAGGTCTAAAAACGAGCTATACCAAATTTTAAAAGCATATATCGCTGAAGAGTTGCGCCCGTGGCAAAAGAGGTTTCCAAACGAATTCTATAAAGAAATGTTCAGGTTGCACAATTGGCCATACAACCCATTGTCTGTTAAGAGGCCTAGCTATGTTGGCAAGCTTACAAACAAACTGATATACGATAAATTACCTCCCGGAGTTTTGGAAGAACTTAAATCGAAGAATCCTAGAAACGATAAAGGAAATAGAACACATAGACATCATCAGTTCCTAACAGAAGATATTGGCGAGCCTCATCTGGAAAAACAATTGGCCGTTGTAACAACACTAATGAAAATATCGCCGAACTGGAGAAAATTTGAGGCAAATTTTATTAGGGCTTTTCCTTCTCCTAATGGGGAACAATTAAGTATGGAATTAGATGAAGATTAACATGTTTGATATGGGATGGCATAAAATACATAGTAAAAGGGAAGCCTTTCAGCTTCCCTTTTGGTTGCGTTAGGGCTTTCGCCCAAATACATATTGCGTGAGAGCTTTCGCTCAATTACACTGTTAGAATAGCAATCAGTAAATCATTTGTCAAGTATTTTCACATTATTTTCATATTTTTCAACGCTTCTTGCGATTATTTCTTTGATTTTTTCATCTTTAATTGTATCCAAGTAATCTTCACGGTCGTTCTCGCTAATTAATAAATCGCGTATTTCATCCTCATGTATAGTTATGTATATTTGCTTTTCTTTTATACCACCCTCTTCTAGCTTTACTATGCTTTCGGCCAACTTATATGCAACGATTATTTTTGTTGCCATATACATATATCGATAATGTTGGATTTTTTCCCTTTCGGTATATGCCCCGATTAACTCGTTTTGAGATAGTACAATAACTTTCTGGTATATCTCATCTTCTACTTTTACATCAACCTTTTGTTTAGACTCATTCTTTAATCTTGAAAACCTACTGGCGCACACTGTTCGTATTTGATTATAAACAACATACGTATTGTTCCCGTTAACATCAGAAGGAAGGTTTTTTATTATTCCTAAATTATATTTCCATATCCCCAGTCCGTAATCTTTTGATGTCAGCGGTGCAACGATTACCGTTTTTCTATCAAGGTTTTTCCTAAGTACAAGAGCAAAGTGTAACCCACTAAATTCATATTCTCGTACAAAATCAAACTCTACGTTATAAATATGTCCCTCTTCGATTTCGCTATAATTCATTCTTATCTCCAACAAATATATACATTGTATTATAGCACTTTATAACAGAATGTATACTATTTTGTTGAAGAATGCTATTATTTACTCTCTACTATTAATATCGTAATTAATTGCTTAAACTTAATAAAGATATCCCTTAATTGCATTTAGAATAGTAAATGCGGCAGCTCATAAACGCTCATACATAGCGACTACCTATATCTAGGACATTACCCTTTCCTTTTTTTATTATAGATGAATGTGCCCTTTTCGGTCTTCATAAACCCATACAGGTTGTTCACATGTTTAGCTCCGAAAGAAACAATCCATAAATAGGCGGCTAAAGGAAACATGACCGCAATAAAACAATAAGCCGGTTGCATCCGGAGCAATATAACGAAACACGTAATGCCAAGGATATAGGCTGCCGTGATGAAAATAATCGCATTCACAGTTTTTCTGCGAAGCACTTCAATATCTTTTCGTTGAAGTTTGTCCAACGGGGCAATAATCTGA
Source organism: uncultured Christensenellaceae bacterium (assembly GCA_964561895.1). GTDB lineage: Bacteria > Bacillota > Clostridia > Christensenellales > SZUA-584 > JAEWCC01. The sequence continues at coordinate 6,675 of CAZLRM010000002.1, forward strand.
CTTTTTTCCACAGGCAAAACAAATCACCCCTTTATACCAAAAGCAGCGTTGGGAAGGATTTTTATGCGCTATCAGCTGGCCGCATATATCTTACAGCCGTGCAACGCCGCTCTTTTTCGCCGCTTCGGCAACGGCCCACGCGACCGCACCGCCCACGCGCGGGTCAAACGGCGCGGGAATCACATACTCCGAATTGAGTTCGTCATCGGATACAAGGTTCGCGAGTGCATACGCTGCCGCAATCTTCATATCGTCGTTGATGTCGCTCGCGCGCACATCTAGCGCACCGCGGAAAATCCCGGGGAACGCGAGTACGTTGTTAATCTGATTCGCAAAGTCGCTTCGCCCTGTGCCCACCACGCTCGCGCCTGCCTTTTTTGCGAGGCCGGGCATAATCTCGGGCGTCGGGTTGCTCATCGCGAATATGATTGGATTCGGATTCATGCTTTTTACCATCTCTTCCGAAACGATACCGGGAGCTGATACACCGATAAACACATCCGCGCCCCGAATCACATCCGCCAAGCTGCCCTTTTTCATCTCACGGTTGGATACCTTCGCCATTTCCTGCTTAAAAGGGTTTAAGCCCTCGCGTCCCTCGTATATCGCGCCCTTCGTATCACAGAGTATCACGTTGCGCAGCCCGAGGCTCATCAGAAGCCTTGTGACCGCGACGCCCGCCGCGCCTGCGCCCGATACCACACACTCTTGTTCGGATAGTTTTCTGCCCGTGAGCTTCATCGCATTGATCATCGCTGCGGTCACTACCACTGCAGTACCGTGTTGGTCGTCGTGGAATATCGGTATGTCGCAGCGTTCTTTAAGCTTCCGCTCGATCTCGAAGCAGCGCGGCGCGGCGATATCCTCCAGATTGATCGCACCGAAGCTGCCGGATATCTGATAAATGGTTTCGACGATGGTATCTACATCCTTGCTTTGTATGCAAAGCGGAAACGCGTCCACATCGCCGAAGGCTTTGAACAATACGCATTTGCCCTCCATCACGGGCATGCCCGCCTCCGGGCCGATATCCCCAAGGCCCAAAACCGCGGTGCCGTCCGTAATGACCGCCGCCATATTCCATCGGCGCGTCAGGTCATAGCTTTTGGATATATCCTTCTGTATCTCAAGACAGGGTTCAGCCACGCCCGGCGTATACGCGAGGGATAAATCTTCTTTACTCTTCACCGGCGTTTTGGCGATAACCTCAATTTTACCTTTCCACTCATAATGCAGCTTCAGACTTTCTTTCCTGTAATCCATGGGGCTCCTCCGGTTTTTATTCTATCATGATAAAACGATACGTATCCGAACTTAAGATATCCCGCAGGGATCCTTAAGGCCGCAGACAAACTTCGTTTGCCGGCGGTTTTTACGTGCATTACCCGTCTTTATTATTGACTTGCTCGAAGCATGGACCTGCCACATGCAATCTTAAAAAGGCATGCTTCAACGCGAAGTCCACAAGAGCTTTTTAGTATAAATTCGGGCATGAGGCTTTGTCAGCAAGCCGAAGGCATCCCGCGGGGGATGCCTTAATAAGAATCCTTGTCTATGTTGCCGAATAAATTTCCGTCAGGAAACCATATCGCCCTTATAGCTGATCAGCGAGGCATCGTGCACTCCCGGAATCGCCGAAAACGCGTCGATCAACCCGGCGTCGCTCTCGTGGATGTTCATCTCGATCGTGAGCTCAATCATGCCCTGCGAGATCATCTTGGATTTCAGCTTACCCTGCGGCATCTTGCGCAGCACCGCCTGCACTTCCTTCTTGACGCTTTCTTCAAAGCGGATTACGAGCATAAACGGATAGTGGCGTTTGTTTTTAAACAGGTTCCAGATCAACAGGAAGACGCTGATCAAAGCAGATGAAATACCTGCGATCTCCCACAGCTTGGCACCCAGTGCAATGCCGCCCGCAATCGCCCAGAACATAAACACCGTATCCATCGGATCTTTCACGGCGGTACGGAAACGCACAATAGACAGCGCGCCGACCAAACCCAGCGAAAGCCATGTGTTTGCAGTGATTGGCATGATCACCATGGCGGTTACCATGCACAACATGATCAGCGAAGTCCCAAAGCTTTTAACAAATATGACGCCGCCAAACGTGAGCCTGTAGATGAAATAGATCAGCAGCCCCAACACAAACGCAGCCAGAAGAATTAACATAGCATCGATCAGTGTCAGATCTGTTTTTTCCCCCAAAATGCTCTTCTTAAAAAAGTCCTCCGCAGCCAATGATATTGTGTTCATTCAATATACTCCTCCTATTCAAACTTTCTGCATATTACATATTTTGATATCGCACTGCGTTGGGCTGACCGAATGTTGTTCAGCACCCCCCGTATGTGCGCGGGTAAACTTTTTTCAAACTTGACCTCCAGCACCATCAGGCCTTCGTCGTACATCGGCATCGTGGGTGCGTTCGGATCAAATATATCGGTCAGCCACGTACCGCTGCGCAGGTCTTTGTCGAACGTAATGCGGATGTTCTCCCAGGGATACACATACGCTTCACGCACGTAATCCACAAACACGCGCGGGCGCAGACGGTTGTTGGTCAGCTCTAAAAACAACTCGGATGCGAGCGGCTCCTTCCTGCGCAGCAGGAAGCTGTAATCCCCGGCGAGTATGCGGTCGTACTCACCGCGAGAAATGCTGATGCTTTTTTTAGTAACAAACTGGCCCTGTTTGATCTTCTTCTCAAATTTGATGACGTCGTCCTTGAAGTTATATATGCGGATGCGGTACTTCTTGCGGGTATCGCTTCCGCCTATCTTTTCCATGAGCGCACTCTCAAAGTCATCGTCGAAATAAAGGCTGCGGATATAATACTCACCGTCCTCCCCCGCGTACTTATCGATCTGTGCAATCGCCTTTAATGTGTTGCGCAGCAGTATGTATTCCGTATAGTTGATATAAAACTTTAACTCGTGCCGGAATGCGGGCGCTTCCGCTTCCTGCGCAGGTTCGTAATATTCCTCAAATTCCGTGCGGCGCATATTAACCGGCGGAACCTTCGGAGAACCGGCGCGCACTGCGGCTGTCCTTTTTGGCGACGCCTCGGAAAATATTTCAAGCTCAGCCGCGTCCGCGCGCGAATACGCGTCCCGTATGGATGGCTTGCGCAAATAGACGGTTTCAGGCACAGGCCTTGGCTCGTCTGCATGCGTACGCATTTTCGGCTCCATGTCCAGCGCAATCTGGCGTTGCGGTTCGACATCTTTTTTATCCGTCTGCTGCGTCATTTCCGGCTCATCGGGAAGCTTTCGCTGCGGCAGTACGCTGTCGGTACTATTTTGCGGCCGTGGCTGTGCCTTACGCGGCTCAATATCCAGCGTGATCTGATTCGGCGGTTCAATTACCGTCTTGCGAGGCGTTTCCGGCTCGTCAGGAAGCTTTAGCTGCGGCGGCACACTGACGGTACGAATTTCGGGGCGCTTAAACGGCTCCGCACCGGTGCGTATGCGCGTCTCGGACCGTGCCTGTATCGTGCGCGGCTGGGGTCGCTGCACACGCTCCGTTTCCCTGCGGGCAGCAGCGCTGTCCTGCGACGGTTCATCCGGCTGCCAAGAAAAGCCCGATTCATCGTCTTTCCATTTTCCCCGCGCCGGACGGTTATCGACGGTTTCCTGTTCTTTACGCTGACCGCCTTTTTTCTGCACACGCATGTCAAAGCTGCTCTGCTTTGGCTCAAAGTCCTTTTGCGAAAGCGGCATCATATCCCTGCGTTTGACCAGCGGCGTCTCTTTTTTCAGCCTTCTGAAAATATCATCGTCTTTCATCTTATCCCCTGTGCTAATTGATTTTCCATCGTTATGCCGGCAACCGGCTCTAGTTGTAATCAATCGCTCCGTTAAGCATCGCGATCTGGTCTAAAGTCAGCGGCAGCCGGCTTTTCAGCTGCTGCACAATCACCGCGCCGCGGTGATTTGCAAAATCCTTCATTTTTTCGACCTGAGCCTCCCAGTTGGCCACGGTACCGCCGAATTTCCCGCGCTCCGCGCCCATTTCGCCGCGCACCTGCCCTGCGATATCGTCGATCACCGCGATGACGCGATCGGGATTGTATACCTCTTTGAGCGCCCACGCGAAACGTTCGATAAACTTATTTCGCCACTCATCGTTTTTTAGCAGCCCGGCTAAAAGCGATGACCCTGCTTTGGAAGGGTTAAGACGGTATTTGAGCGTCGGGTGGTTATACCCCCCGTCGCTCGCGCCCAGCGTCCAGCAGAAATCGTAATAAATCTGCTTCCATTTGCCTTCCGGCATCTGATAGAACATCAGATTCGCATAATCCGAGTTCGCGATCCATAGCTGGCAGATCATCATATCCATGAAGCTGTCCGTATCGATGCGCGCCGCGACGTAGTCGTAGTTCTCCTTGACTGACATGTCACGACCGTCTACATAGCGGATTAATTCCTTATACCCGGCATTGCTGCCCTGCACAACCAGCGAAGAAGCTTTGAGCACATTGAGGCTGTCCGGGTCATCAAAATTCTCATGCTGCGCGATAAAATCTTCGTTTCTCTTTTCCATGAGAAAGTACACGCCCCAGTATTCCCCATTCAGGTACACTACATACGGTTTGCTGGCCTGTGTCAGAAAGTGAAACCCCTGGCCCTCGACGAGCGCGAGCGCCACCGCCTCCCGTATCTTGCCTATATTTTGGTCCTGCCCGCCATTGCGCAACACCAGCGATTGATACTCTGTGTACGGCCGATTATCGAAAAAAGCGTAGTCCATACTGCCGTCGCCGTACTCCGACCGTGCGAAAATCGCAAACGACTTCTGGTTCTTCCCCCGGCTGTAGCCGCCCTGTATCCGTATTGCGATATCCTGCGAGAACACCTCTGCCCCGCTTCTGTCAAACACCTCAAAGGAAGCGGGCCTTTCCCCTTGCTTCCAGAAGTTCGCACCTTGAAACGGGTATTCCGCGCCTGCGCCCGATCCTTTCGCGTAAATACCCGTCTGATCGTTCCAGAGGTTATCAGGGTCTGTCACGAGCGACACCACCGGCAGTTTGTGCAGTTCGCCGATGATATACGTCGCTGTCGTTACACCGCTCTCGATATACCCGTCCTTGTACGCCTTCGCGCGGATGATGCCCGTTTTATCCATGGGAATCGCGCCCGTATACTGTGCGGAACTTTGCGTGGGCTCCGTACCATCCGTGGTAAAGTATATCGCCGCGCCTGCGGTCTCGCACGAAAGTGTGATCTGCTGCGCGCCGTCATAGCTTCCCGGTGCTGTGCTCATCATCGGCGCGGATACCGCGCCTTCGCTGGGCGATGCGTTGGCTTCCCCCGGCGTAGGTTCCTTAAAATAGGCAAGCTTGTTTTCCGTACCCGTCCGGCCGACCGACACGCCAAAGGGTATTATGCGGATATTATAGCGGTCGATCAGCGCGCCCCCGCTGTCAAACAGCGCGAGCACCTCCCCGTCCGCGCTCAGCTTATAGTTGGTGTGGATATACTTTTTTTTTTGGTATCGTCATTTGCCAGCCCCGAAGCCAGCACCGTCATGTATTGCCCCGGCTCAATTGTCGCGTCGCCAAACTTCCACTTGGCCGGATTGCCCGAATCGTCGGTCAGCCCGTACCCCGCAAGGTTCACTGTTTGCCCGCCGCGGTTGTATATCTCGATCCAGTCGTAATATTCAAGATGATCCGCATCATCGCCCTCACCGAGGTAGCTGCAGTTGGATGTCATCACTTCGCTGATCACAATATCGCCCAGAGCGACCTGATTGTTTTCCTCAAACTGCGAGTACCCGGCTTCGTCGTTGGAAAAACCCGGCGTCGGCATGCTGGATATTTCCCACTCGCTCCCATACACGCCGTTCGTGAGTATACGCTGATATACGTTGTCTGAGGGCACCTCGCTGATCGCCGCCTGATCCAGTATCAGCCCCTGCAGACTAGCCAGCACAATCGTTTCGTGGTATGAGGATATCCTGAAATTCGTATGGAACGTGCTGTTTTCAATATCAGAGGCGGTTTCGCCTTTGCCGGAAGCATACACCACGAGGTACTTCCCGGGCTCTATCGTAATTTCGGGGAACTTCCATTTGAGCGTTTTGGATAAGTCGTCTGACAGGCCGTAGCCTGATAAGTTCACCGCTTCGATGCCGTTATTATAGATTTCAATATAATCGCAGTAATTGCCGGTGTTGTCTTTCAGCGTCGTCTTGTTGGACGACATGACCTCTGTAATGAGCAACGAGGTTTCGGTTGCGATACGGCTCTGCTCGAACGCGGCATGTCCTGCTTCGTCGTTCGAAAAACCCGGGGTTGGGCCGATACCCTTTGCAGCGTCAAACGTCTGCCACTCGTCTTTTCCGGGGATCCGACCCATCGAAACATCCTGCGACTGGCCTTCGTATTCTGCTTTATCGATCACCTTGCCGACAGAATCAAACAGGTATATCCCGCCGCCGTCTGCGCTCAGCTTAAAGCCTGCATGCGGGTATTCGGCTTCTTTATACGGCTCAGCGGCACCGGATGCAATTACGATGCAGTATCCGCGCGCTTCCAGTTTAATGCCGGGGAACATCCATTTCGGCGCAGCCGAGTTTTCATCCGAAAGCCCGTAACCTACAAGGCTGACCGCTTTATCGTTGGGATTATAGATTTCGATCCAATCTTCATACTCACCGTTCTGATCAGGCAGGCAGCCGCCGTTGGAAGCCATAAATTCGCTGATCATCACGGTTCCCGTATCTGCCGCTGCGCCTTGAGTGCCGCCGCTTTCCCGGTTGGACGAGACTGCGATATAAACGATCACGCAGATGGCGAGCAGCAGTATGGCTATGATGATATTTCTGAATACCTTCAAGCGCTGCGCTCCCCCTTACGTTTCTTAATCAACTGAACAGATTCCATGATGAAAATGATTTTACCATGCTTTTTTGTCAAATACAACTAAATATCACGTATCACATATCTTTATTCAACCGGCTGTGTTTACCCTGTTAAGTATGCCGACCGCCGGATTGGTTAAAATAACAGAGCCGCCGGGCGCGCAGGCGCTTTTGGCGGCTCGTATATCTGATACGGGTATCCTGCTGACACTATTATTTGATGCTGTTAATCGCATTCTCAATATTCATTCCCATATCGATCTGTTCGACATAGGCCTTCGTCAACGTACTGTCCCCCCAATGCATTGTAACGCCGTCGCATGTTAACGTATCCTGTTCGTTATAAGAGGTAAGAGTCCCTTCTCCTTTTGTATTGTCAAAGGTATACGTACAATCTTTTGAATACCCCGACGAAGTGATCGTGACTACACCGTTCGGTTTAAACTCCAGATATCCGGATCCGCCGACTTCATACCATGTGCCCATCAATTTAGGCGGAACCCTGCCGATAAAAAAGATCACCAGAAAAAACGCAACCACGAGGGCGGCAGCAGCGCAAGCAATCACAACGATTTTTTTGATGCGTAACGATTGATCTTGCCTGAATTCGCCTTTCTGCAATGCCTGGCCGCAGCGCGGGCATATTTTTTTGTCTTTCTTATAATTGACGCCGCATTTTTTACAGTACATAAACTTCTCCTCCACCCTGATGTGTGGTGATATTGTAACATATATACCGCCAATCGCATATAAGTAATTTTTTGTGAACATACAAACAATCATCTGCTTTAAAAAATCAATTTTATCATTTTATATACATATATTCCCGTTTTTTGACCGGACTAATATTAAATGGAGGCACTTTTAATTGTTAAAAAAAATATTCCAAGAAAATTAAAAATAATGTGTGCAATTGTGATGATATTGTGATAAAATTCACCATGGATTAAAGATTGTTAATTTTTTAACAATTCAAATATTTACTAATTTATTCGGGGAGGGAACCTTATGGTCGGTATCGATGATAAGCTGCTGCGCGAAGAACTCATCAGCTTTATCAGGGAACAGGAGAAAAAGCCCGGGCCGTTGATGCCCGTCATGCAAAAAGCGCAAAGCCTTTATGGCGCGCTTACATTTGACGTGCAGAATCTTATCGCAGAGGAAATGGGTATACCCATGAGCGACATCTATGGCGTTGCGACTTTTTACTCACAGTTCGCGCTGGAGCCCAAGGGACAGCATGTCGTCAGTGTCTGCATGGGCACCGCATGTTACGTCAAAAATGTGGAAAAGGTATTGGAAAAGCTTTCTGAAGAACTGGGTATTGAACCTGGTAAAACGACGCCCGACGGAAAGTTTACGCTTGAAGCGACGCGCTGCCTTGGCTGCTGCGGGCTTGCCCCCGTCATTATGATCGACGATCAGGTATATGGCAGGCTCACTGCGGCGGAGGTACCGGGCATACTGGATAAATACCGCAAGTAGATAATGAGAGATATTTCGCTGCACATACTGGATATCGCGCAAAATTCGATCCGCGCAGGCGCAAACCTGGTCCGCATCAGCGTATTATCGGATCGGGCAAATGATACGCTTACGGTCACGATCGAAGATAACGGCTGCGGTATGAGCAGGGAAATGCTGGAGCAAGCAGCCAGCCCTTTTACAACGTCGAGAACCACGCGCAGCGTAGGCCTGGGGATACCGCTTTTCGCGGCAGGCTGCGAGAACACAGGCGGAAAGCTTACCATCGAATCAAAGCCCGGCCACGGTACAAAGCTGACGGCAGTTTATCGCAGTTCGCATATCGACCGGCCTCCGCTGGGGAATATCGCGGAAACGATATACACGCTGACGCTCATGAATCCTGAACTGGATTTTGTGTTTTCGGCGCAAAGTGACGAAACGTTCGTATACGATACGCGCGAGATCAAAAAGACGCTTAACGGCCTGCCGGTAACGCAGCCCGAAGTGATAGAGTTTATTGGTGAATATTTATCAGAAGGAACCAAGCAAGTTTTTGGAGGAGAGTAACAATGAAATCGTTAAAGGAGCTTGAGGATATCCGCCTCAAAACGCTGTCCCAGATCGATATCAGGAAGAAAAGCGAGGGTACCCGGATTGTCGTCGGCATGGCGACCTGCGGTATCGCCGCTGGCGCACGCCCGGTACTCAGCGCTTTTGTGGAAGAAGTCGCCAAACGGAAACTATCAAACGTGATGGTCTCTCAGACGGGCTGCATCGGCGTGTGCCGCTTAGAACCTCTGGTAGAGGTATATACGCCCGGCGCTGAAAAAGTCACCTATGTCAAGGTAAGCCCAGATATGGTAGGCCGTATCGTTGCCGAACACATCGTCAACGGCTGCCCCGTCACGGAATACACGATTGGCTATAACGAAGCCAACAACAAGTAAGGAGGAGGATGATCAATATGGCAATATACCGTTCTCATGTGCTGGTTTGCGGCGGTACGGGGTGTACATCCTCCGACTCACCGAAAATCATAGAAAAGATGAATGAGGAGATCGCTAAAGCGGGACTTGATAAGGAAGTCAAGGTCGTGCAGACCGGCTGCTTCGGGCTTTGCGCGGTCGGCCCCATCATGATCGTATACCCTGAAGGGTGCTTCTACTCACGGGTTAAGGTGGAAGATGTTCCCGAAATCGTATCGGAACACCTGCTTAAAGGCCGCATCGTGCAGCGGCTGCTGTATAAGGAACCCACCGAGGAGGTTGAAACCTCACTCAACAATGTGGGTTTCTACAAGAAACAGAAGCGCATCGCTCTGAGAAACTGCGGTGTGATCGATCCCGAAAAGATCGAGGAGTATATCGCTTTTGACGGCTATAAGGCGCTGGGTACCTGCCTGAAGGAATATAAGCCGCAGGACGTGATCGATATCATCAAGAAGAGCGGCCTAAGGGGCCGCGGCGGCGGCGGGTTTCCCACCGGTCTTAAGTGGGAACTCTGCGCGAAGGAGAAAAATGACCAAAAATACGTGATCTGCAACGCCGACGAAGGCGACCCGGGTGCGTTTATGGACAGAAGCGTGCTGGAGGGCGATCCTCACGCGGTGCTTGAAGCAATGGCGATCGCGGGTTACGCAATCGGAGCAAGCATGGGCTATATCTACGTGCGCGCAGAGTACCCCATCGCGGTTAAACGCCTTCAAATTGCGATCAGCCAGGCGCGTGATTTGGGGCTGCTCGGAAAAAATATATTCGAATCCGGCTTTGATTTTGACATCGAAACACGGCTCGGCGCGGGCGCTTTCGTTTGCGGTGAGGAAACCGCGCTCATGTCGTCCATTGAGGGCCGCCGTGGTGAACCGACGCCCAAGCCGCCGTTCCCGTCGCAGTGCGGGCTGTTTGGCAAACCAACCATTATCAACAACGTGGAAACGTTCGCGAACGTCCCGCAGATCATCATCAAGGGCGTGGACTGGTTCGCTTCGATGGGTACCGAGAAAAGCAAAGGCACCAAGGTGTTTGCGCTCGGCGGCAAGATCAACAACACCGGCCTTGTGGAAGTGCCGATGGGCACGACGCTGCGCGAGATCATATACGATATCGGCGGCGGCATACCGGGCGGTAAAAAGTTCAAGGCCGCACAAACGGGCGGTCCTTCGGGCGGCTGTATACCGGCATGCCACCTCGACACTCCCATCGACTACGATTCACTGACCGCCATCGGCTCGATGATGGGCAGCGGCGGCCTCATCGTGATGGACGAAGATAACTGCATGGTGGACGTAGCACGCTTCTTCCTCGACTTTACGGTCGACGAATCCTGCGGAAAATGCCCCCCCTGCCGTATCGGCACCAAACGCATGCTTGAGATTTTGGAGCGCATCGTTTCGGGCCGCGGCGAAGACGGCGACATTGAGAAGCTGGAGAAACTGTGCAATAATATTAAGAACTCGGCATTCTGCGGGCTTGGCAAAACGGCACCCAACCCCGTGCTCTCCACGATCAAGTATTTCCGCGACGAGTACGAGGCGCACATTTACCAAAAGAAGTGCCCGGCCGGACACTGCAAGGCGCTTTTAAGCTATATCATCGACAAGAAAAAGTGCGTTGGCTGCAGCGCGTGTTCCAAGACCTGCCCCACAACCGCGATTTCCGGCAAGCTCAAAGAACCGTTCGAGATCGACCAGAGCAAGTGCATCAAATGCGGTGCTTGCATGGCGCGCTGCAAATTCGGCGCGATCGAGAAGAAGTAAGAAAGGAGCCGCAAGATTATGATATCTTTAACAATAGACGGCATCAAAGTCGAAGTGCCGGCAGGAACATCGGTACTCGAGGCCGCGAGGAAAGCCAATATCCGCATCCCCACGCTGTGCTACCTGAAAGGCGTCAACGCCATCGGCGCGTGCCGTATGTGCCTTGTGGATGTGCAAAAGGGCGGCCGAGGCCTGCAGGCCTCGTGCGTGCTGCCCGCCACGGACGGCATGGAGGTTTCCACCAACAACAAAGCGGTTCAGGAAGCGCGCAAAGTAAATCTTGAACTGATACTCTCCAACCACGTAAAAAAGTGCCTCTCCTGCGTGCGAAGCCGCAGCTGCGAGCTGCAGAAGCTGTGCGAGAAACTCGGCGTGGACGATGAGACGGTATACGAAGGCGAGAAATACGGCCGCCCGGTGGACAGCTTCTCCCCCTCCGTCGTGCGCGACCCGGAAAAGTGCATACTCTGCCGCCGCTGCGTCTCGATGTGCCACAACGTGCAGAAGATCGGTGCGATCGGCGCGACTCACCGCGGCTTCAAGACCATTATCGAGCCGGTATTCGGGAAATCGCTTAACGATGTGCTGTGCGTCAATTGCGGCCAATGCATTACGGCCTGCCCCGTGGGCGCGCTGACCGAGAGAAGCGAGATCGACGATGTGTGGAACGCGCTTCATGATCCCGGCAAGCATGTGGTCGTACAGACCGCACCCGCCGTGCGTTTCGGCCTCGGCGAGGAATTCGGCGTGCCGGTGGGCACGAGCGTCACGGGCAAGATGGTGGCCGCGCTGCGCCGCATCGGATTTGCCAAGGTGTTCGATACCGACTTTGCCGCTGACCTCACGATTATGGAGGAAGGCACGGAGCTCATTGACCGCATCAAGAACGGCGGCAAACTGCCGCTCATCACGTCGTGCAGCCCCGGCTGGATCAAATACTGCGAGATGTTCTTCCCCGATTTCCTCGATAATCTGTCTTCGTGCAAGTCGCCGCACGAGATGGAAGGCGCGGTCATCAAAACGTACTACGCGAAGAAGAACAACATCGACCCCAAGAGCATATACGTCGTCTCCGTGATGCCCTGCACCGCCAAGAAGTTCGAGAAAGAACGCGATGAGCTTTCCAATGACGGGCTGCGCAACGTCGACGCCGTGCTGACCACGCGCGAGCTTGCGCGCATGATCAAGCAGTCGGGCATCGATTTTGCGAAACTGCCCGACGAAGACTTCGACAAGATACTCGGCGAGTCCACCGGCGCGGCGGTCATATTCGGTGCGACGGGCGGCGTTATGGAAGCGGCGCTGCGCACCGTGGCGGACATACTCACGGGCGAGGATTTAAAGGACATCGATTACGAATGTGTACGCGGCATCGACGGCGTCAAAGAAGCCACGATCCCCGTCGCGGGCATGGATATCAAGGTCGCGGTCGCGAGCGGCACGGGCAACGCCAAAAAGCTGCTTGAAGCGGTGCGCAAGGGCGAGAAGACTTACCACTTCATCGAGATTATGGGCTGCCCCGGCGGCTGCGTGACGGGCGGCGGACAGCCGATCGTGTCCTCTCAGGACAGGATGGATATCAATCCGTACGTACTGCGCGCCAAGGCTACCTATGCCGAAGATGCGGGCAAGCCGAAGCGTAAATCGCACAAGAACGAAGAAGTCCAGCAGATCTACAAGGATTTCCTCGGAGAGCCGGGCGGACACAAAGCGCACGAATTGCTGCATACGCACTACCACCAGAGGCCGAAGTATAACTAAGTTCATATTCATTTTCATATTTGCAGAGAGCCGGACGGGCAAACCCCGTCCGGCTCAGACCGCTGACAAACTTCATTTGCCAGCGGTTTTTATGTACATTCCCCATCTTAATTATTGCCTTTCTCGGGGGATTGGCCTGCCGGTGGCAGGCCAATGCTTCGAAAGGCATGTTCTACGTGTAATTCCCAAGAGACTTATATTTAACTAAGCTTATTCTCGCTTTTCCAGACAGAAAAAAGCCTTCCGTAAAACGAAAGACTTTTATTCATCGCTTAACAGCATAATACTGGGCGTGCGAAACCCGGTCGGTTTGGTCACGCCCGACAGAGCGCTGACCTCACTATTGAATATATATCCCCATATCCTCCAGCGCCAGGATAATGGGGTCGTCGATGGTGACTTCTTCGCCATCGTCCAGGTCATCATACAAACCTAAATTCAAGGCGGCCAGGTTAACCAGATTTAACAGTACACCGAAGTCGCTGATTTCGTTTCCATTTAAATCCAATCTAGTCAGGTTGGTCAGCTCCGCCAGCGCACTGATGTCTCGGATGTCGTTTTCGGACAAATCCAATATTGTCAGGTTGATAAGGCCTGAAAGTGCGCTGATATCACGGATACTATTCGCATGATAAGAATCATCAGAAAAGGGCCACCCCCCCAAATTCAAAATTGTAAGGTTGGTCAGGCGTTTCAGCGCGGCAATATTGCTGATTTTGTTGCTGTACAAATTCAATCCGGTCAGCTTGGTCAGGCCTTTAAGCGCGCTGATGTCCCGGATTTCATTATAAGACAGATCCAAACTGGTAAGGTTGGTCAGGCCTTTAAGCGCGCTGATATTGCTGATTTCGCAACGGGATAAATCCAAACTTGTCAGGCTGGTCAGGTTTTTCAGCGGGCTTAACTCGCTGATACGATTGTCAGAAAAGTCTAAACTGGTCAGCTGGGTCATGCCTTTGAGCGCGTCGGCTAATGCATGTTTAGGTTTGTCGCTATCAATGCCGTATAGCTCACCATTATACTCCAGATCGTATCCCTCTAAATCCAAACTGTTCAGGTTAGTAAAGCTTTTCAGCGCGTTGAACTGCGCACATAATTCAAAGTCGTAACTGCCAACTAAATTGCTAAGTTTCAAACCGGTCAGGCCGGTTAACTTCGCCAGTCCCTCCATTTGGGCATCCAGATATTCTATTCGTTCTTCCAGATGTTCACTTTGGTCGGGGTAGTTGAGGTACAATCCATCGAAAGCCAAATAGGTTAGTTTGGGCAGGTGTGTCAGCGGGCTTAAGTCACTGACGTTGCCGCCCAAAGCCAAGCTGGTCAGGTTGGTCAGTTTTTTTAGCAGGCTTAAGTCGCTGATATAAGTGTCAGACAAATCTAAACTGGTCAGGTTAGTCAGTTCTGCCAGAGTGCTTAAGTTGCTGATATTGTTTCCGTCCAAGTTCAAATCGGTCAGGCTGGTAAGGCCGGAAAGCGCGCTTAAGTCGCTGATTTCGTTAAGGCTCAAATCCAGAACCATCAACTCTGTTAATTGCGAAAGAGCGCTGAGGTCGCTGACATTGTTGTCACTTAAATTCAAATCGGTCAGGCTGGTAAGGCCGGAAAGCGCGCTGATGTTGCCGATGAGGTTAAGGCTCAAATCCAATACCGTCAGCTCTGTCAATCCCGCCAGAGCGCTTAAGTTGCTGACGTATTGGCAGCCTTCCAAATTCAAGCTCGTCAGGTTTTTAAGGCCTTGCAGCGCACTGATGTCGTCGATGTAGTTACCGCTTAAATCCAAACCGGTCAGGCTGCTAAGGCCTTGCAGCGCGCTGATGTCGTTGATGTTGTTCAAATGAATCGTCAATTCCGCCATATCATCACAATATACCCCCAGTTCCAAAAGTTCCCGAACACGGACGTCACCCATTTGGCCGGACTCAGGCTGCTCATCTTCCAGCCTATACCCTAAATCCAGCTCCGTCAGGTTCTTGAAATATGTGAGCGTGCTGATGTCGCGTATATCTTTGCCGCTTAAGTCCAGCTTCGTCACGCCAAGCGCATCCGCCGTCGTGATATCCCTGCCCTCAATGCCCAGCTGCTCACGCACCGCGGCTTCCAGGTTGGGGTCGACAAACTCGATTGGCACCGGCGCGGGCGTGGGCGTGGGCTCCGGCGCGGGAGAAGGCGTCGCCGCCGCGCTCACCGTGGGCGCGGAACTCGTATTCGGGTTTACCGCGGCGGGTGTGCCGCAGGCCGCAAAACTAAAGCAGAGCGTTAGAACTATTACACTCAAAACAATGCGTCTCATTTACCGTCTCCTTATGATAGGTCATTTAGAATCAGGTCTGGTTATTTCCACCCTATTGCCGTATTTTTCAAGCTGTATCCGCTCAAGCTCTTCGAATGCGTTGTTATATTTTGTTTTGTAGTTGCCAAAATATTTTATCAAAATCATATCTATATCGTTCACGCTTACTTTAGTCTTTAATAGTCCTATACTTTCTGCATATTCATTGGGAATGCTATATTTATTATTAGGTTTCATTTCACTTGAAATGTTAATAAATATATATCTGCAATAATTATATATAACGGCACGATGCATTTTTGAGTCAATGCTGTTTATTCCCCCCGGCTTTTGAGCTGCGTCGTTGATCAATAATATATCCAAACATTCGCCAACAATTTCAGTTAAACCATTTTCAACATCTTTTTTATCGCAGTTCAAAAACTTCAAATTAGCTTCATATAATTTTCTAGCGATTTTCTGCCCGTCACTGCCATCCAAAAAATACTTTGAAAAATCATAAACGGCATAATTTCCTTGCCAATTACCACTTTCATAATCCGCTAAAACAGTATCATAAAAATAATTATGGTTAACATTTGCACCAGCATCAATACTATAACTTATATTACCGTGTGTAGTCTTTATACCTTCAATATTACCGCAGTTGCATACTATTAAATTTTCTTTGTCTGATTCTTTTAGGCCAGTATATTGTGAAATATCAAAGCCTAGATTTCCATATTACGTAGATATAATATCTACTCTATTATCGATTTTTAATACATTATCCACGTCATCAAATACATACGGGTCTTTTTCGTATATTTTTGTCAACACTTCCCTTAATTCTTCTGCGCTGCTTCCATCTATATCCCCCTGCTGCGCCAGCTTGACGAACTCCTGCTGCTCGGCGGACAGCTCGTAAAACTCAAAGTCCTCTATCCTCGCGATGTTGCCGCTGATTCTCGTTCTCTCTTTCTCGTAATCCTCAATATCGGGGTATAATGCCGACAACGCCTCGTCGCTGAATACCTCGCCAAATACGTTGTCATAACTGAATGGCGTAGGCTCAGGTGTAGGCGCGGGCGTGGGCGTAGGTGTGGCGGCGGGCGTTTGTACCGGCGAAGATGTACCATCATCTGCGGCTTCTTGTCCTGCGCTTTGGCATGAACCCAGCGTCAATAAAAGCGAGAATGCGAGCGCGTAACAAATTATGCGCCTGAGCCGATGTGAGGTTCTTTTTGCCTTATCTTTGAAGATCGCTTTATTCCCCATGTCATAAACCCCTTAATATTTTGCGCATATTATACCATGCATATTATACCACATTCAAGAAATAAGCACTTCATCTGCCGCCGGCTGTTCAGCAGGGCGCAGCGGCTTGCAAACATGAAAAGCCCCTTCGGTCACACTGAGGGGTGTCAACGACAAAGAATCTTTTCGCGGCAGCGATAAACCCTTTTAGTCTTCACACGCTGCTTAAAGCAATATCCCGCCGCGGGGCATAATACCCTGCAGCGGGACATCTTTTTGATCTGCTTCGCTTAATCCGTGTGTTCCTGATCGCACAGCTTGCCGACTTCTCCGTTCATAATAGTGGGTAAAGACTCCCGAATTTTTTCAAAAGGCCAATCCCACCACTTTATCCGGCATAATTCACGAATCGTCTCCGCGTCGAATCGTTTTTTGATTTCCTTCGCGGGAACGCCCCCGACGACCGTATACGGCGGAACATCCTTCGTCACAACCGCCCTCGCCCCTACGATCGCGCCGTCGCCGATATGAACCCCGGATAATACGACCGCCTCATACCCTATCCAGACGTCGTTGCCGATCACGATATCGCCTTTGTGATCCCACGCGGTTTTCACCTTTGCTTTATCCAAACCCCATTCGTCAAAGAATATGGGGAAAGGATAAGTCGAAAGCGATTTAAGCGTATGGTTGGCGCATGTAAAAAGGAATTTCGCCCCGCATGCGATGGAACAGAATTTGCCGATTACCAGCCTGTCGTTGTTGACGGGATAGTGATAGAGCACGTTGTTCTTTTCAAACTGCGCGGGATCGGATACGAAGTCGTTGTACATCGTGTAATCGCCCACGATGATATTGGGGCCCTTAATCACCGTTTTTAAATAAACCGTTTCAACGTCGCCGGCCCGCGGATATATCTCTTCACCCGGAATAGTCATAAAAAACCTCCTGAATTAATTTTTTATTTCACTATCCCGGCAATCGCAATGCAATTTTTCACATTCACACCTGCTTTCATAATCTATGGTTGTTGCATATTCCTGAACCTGTATTTCATCTTCCGCAAGCAACCGTCCTGATCAACAGCAGCCACGCTGATTAGACTTAATTAAACTCATTCATAATCCGGTTACCAATATCCTATCCCCCGCAAGCGAGGTCAATTCAGCTTGCATATCATAATATAATCCTGTTCGTTTTCATCGGCGATTGTAAACCCAGCGTTTTGATACATTGCGGCTGCGTAATTTCCTTTCTGAACAGACAAGGATACTTTTTCATACCCTTTTTCCTTTAACGCTGCGATCATCGCCTGTAAAAGCCTTGTGCCGATTCCCTTTTTCCTGTATTGCGGATAAACGGACATCGCAAGCTCGGGAGTCTTGGCATCCAAATACCCAAAAGCTTGTATACACCGCACCCAAACGGCGCCCACGATGCGTCCGTCCGCTTTCGCTACCAGGCAAAAGTCGTCTTTTTTATTGCCGAATCCATTAATATAAACCCAAATTGACGGTTCCTGAATAACCGTTCTTGGCAGCGGGCTTTGGGTATCCGGCTGGAATATCGCTTCATACAAAAATTCAGTCATCAGCATGACTTCGTCTTCCCTTATGGGCCTTATCGTTATACCCATTTAAAACTCCTTAGCCGGACAGTAACGATGTTACCCGATCACCGTCACCGTGTCCCCCTCCAGCGCGGAGGCAATCATCGCTTCCGCGTCCAACTTCGCCTCAGCCCTTTCAATCTCCGCCATCTTAGGTTTCGTGACAGGGTGCTTGGGCACAAACACGGTGCAGCAGTCCTCATAGGGCAGTATCGAGGTTTTAAACGTGCCGTAGCGCTCCGCGAGCGCGGTGATCTCGATTTTATCCATACCGATCAACGGGCGCAGCACCGCCATCTCCACGGCGCGGTTCGTGGCGTTAAGGCTTTCCAGCGTCTGGCTCGCCACCTGTCCCACGCTCTCCCCCGTGATGAGCGCAAGGCTGCCGTCGGCCATGGCAATGCGCTCTGCGATGCGCATCATGAAACGGCGCATGAGTATCGTCAGGTATTCCGGCGGGCACTCCTGATACAGCTTCATCTGGATATCCGTAAAACGTACCGCATGCAGGCGTATGCTGCCGGTGTAGCACGTCATAATACGCGCGAGGTCGTATACCTTATCGAGCGCTTTCTCGCTCGTGTACGGGAAGCTCTCGAAATGCACCGCCGTTAAGGACACGCCGCGCTTGGCGATCATGATACCGGCGACCGGGCTGTCGATGCCGCCCGAGAGCAGCAGCGTCGCACTGCCATTACAGCCCACGGGCATGCCGCCCGGGCCGGGAATGACCTGCGTGAAGCAGTACGCCTGCTCACGCAGCTCAATATACGCGGTAATCTGCGGGTGCTCCAAATCGACCTTAAGGCCGGGTACGCTTTTCAGTATGCGCCCGCCCACCTCCGCCGCGATGGCGTTCGATTTCATCGGAAAGTTCTTGTCGGCGCGTTTGGCCTCCACACGGAACGGTATGATTTCCCCGGCAAACTTCTCCCGTTCCTTGCGCACCAATTCCGCGAGCTTTTCAGAAGCGGCGTCGATGCCTTTCTCCATCCTGAAAGCGGGGCTGTATGAGTGGATACCGAACACGCATGAAAGCGCGTCCAGCGCCTCAGGCAGCTGTACGTCATTAACGCCTTCCACATAGACGCGGCTCTGCCCGCGCCGCACGACAGCGCCCTTTACATCTTTCAACGCCGCGGCCATGTTGCGCGTAAGCGCACGCTCGAAGTACGGGCGGTTGAGCCCCTTTAAAAATATCTCCGCGTAGCGGACGATGATCACGTTCTCCATATTACCTTCTGCCAAACCTCCTCAGCTGCTTTACGGCGCCATTCAGTTCTTCAATAAACACATCGATCTCTTCTTGCGTATTGTACCCGCTCATACTGACGCGGATCGCACTTTGCGCTTCCTCACGCTTCACGCCGCATTCGAGCAGTGTACGGCTTAATTTACCGCGCGAGCATGCTGAGCCTGTGCCGATATAAATGCCTTTCTCGCCGAGCAGCCGCGCGAGCACCTCTGCACGTACCCCGTCGAAGGAAACGTTGACGATGTGCGGCACATGGGTTTCGGGCATGTGGAGTATCGCGCCCTCCATGCCGGACAGCGAGTTCACAAGCTTCTCGTGCAGCAGCGCAACGTGCGCAGTATCCGCTTCAAGACGCTTCAGCCCTTCTTCCAGCGCTTCGCCAAACGCCTGTATACCCAGCGTATTCTCCGTGCCGGGGCGGACAGACCCCTCCTGCTCTCCCCCGTACATGATCCCTTTCACCGCGCGGCCTTTCGCGGTGAGCAGCGCGCCTGTGCCTTTAAACGCGTGTATCTTGTGCGCGCTGACCGTATACAAATCGACGCCGCCGGCCTTAAAGTTAATATCTGTCTTGAGCAGCGCCTGTACGCCGTCCGAATGGAAAAGCGTATTTGGATTGACGGCCTTGACCGCTGCGCATATTGCCCTGATGTCATTCAATGCGCCCGTCTCGTTGTTGACGTGCATAACGGACACGAGCGCGGTATCCTCCCTCACCAGCGCAGCCACGTCGTTTGCGTCGATGCAGTACCCGCGCGGCTTCACAATATCCACATGCGCGCCCTCCATCGCCAACTGGCGGAGTGCGTTATACACGCTCGGGTGCTCTATAGCGCTCGTAATAAAGTGCGCGCCCTGCTTTGCAGCTGAACGCACAGCGATATTATTCGCCTCCGTGCCGCCCGACGTAAATATGCAGCCCGTCATCCCGACTGCTTCGGCAAGCATTTTACGTACGCGTTTGATTTCGATGAACACTTTTTCTGCGGGCGCGTACGCGGAGGATGGGTTGTACCACGCGTTATTAAGATGCCGCCGTACGGATTCCCCAGCCAGCGGCTGCGTAGTCGCTGCATTATCCAGATAAATTTGCAAAAAAGTCGTGCCTCCTGATGCAAAATCAGTTATAATAGATATCATAACACGGAACGAAGAATTATTTAAAGCTTTTTTACACCCATTTCTTCGGAGGGTCTTGATGGATAAGTGTCCAAAGTGTGGCGGCAAGCTCAGCAGCATCGACGTACTTTGCCAAAAGTGCGGCGCGCTGGTTGAGGTGGTACAGGTTCGAAAAGGCTCGGGCGCGCAAAACGCTGCATCCGTACTTGGCGTACCCGTCAAAACGCTGCCCCCACAGAACCTCGTGCTATATAACGACGACTGGCCGTCGGACGAAATGGAGGGATCTATTTTGCCGGATGAAACACCACCGATCATTTCCGATCAACCGGACAGTCCCCGCGAAGCAATTGAGGCCGCTGCGCCTGTCCAAGAGAATGCAACCATACAAAAACTCCAAAAAGCCGCAATGGTTTCCGACGATGAAAGCACCGGCTCAGAAGAGAGTTATCTGGCGATGTTCAGAAATATGCATCTTCCAGAGCTTGAAAGCATCGGCGGAAATTATGACCCCGCGGAGCCCGAACATGTTGAAGCCGGTTCTCATTCAAACCTGTTTGAAGCGCCCATCGCCGCACCGCCGTCCGAAACGCCTGCTCCGCCTGTTCAAACACGCGCCGCGCAGCCATATGAAGCACCTGCGTCCGCTTTGCCCTTCGATATGCCTGCCGCGCCGCCGGTTGAAAGGCGCTCTAAAACACAGGCCGGCCCGCGCCGTTGGCTGGAAATCGAGGAGGTCGACTCCGCCGATTCAAGCGCGTCCGTCCCGGATGTGCCTGCCGCAGCACCGGCTCCGGTGCCTGCGGAAAACATCGTCCCGGCAATGGATCAGGCCGCACCCGAAGCGATCGGATACCGCCGCCGGTACCGTATGGAACATCCTGAAACGGAGACCGCCGCGCCTCGCGCTCACAGATCCGGCCGCGTTCTGCTGATGGTTTTTATCTGGTTGGTAATATCCTGCGTACTTTTCTGCGGCTTCTATCTTCTGGACCAGTACGTAACAGACCGTTACGGAAGTTATCCGGCGATGTTTTACGAATTCTCGGGCGGCCAAATCAATCTGGATATATCCGCAGATGCGCAATTCGCCCCGGAAGAAACGCCGGCCCCATAACAGCACGCTAACTATTTAATAATGAAAGCCTGATTTAACAACACGGCGGATCATCCGCTCGTGTTGTTTTTATAATTGCTGTTAATGCTTATAATTCGCAGCGGTACTTTTCCATGAGCTTGCGGAAAATCTCCGCGGAGGTGGGCGGCGTGAAAGTAATTGCGTTCGCGCCCGCTTCAATTGTCGCCCGTATGCTTTCCTCCGTCGGGCCGCCGGTCGCGATGACGGGTACCAGCGGAAAGCGTTCCCGTATGCTTTTTACCACCTCGGGTGTTTTCGCTGCGCACGAAACGTTGAGTATCGCCGCGCCCGCGTCAAGGCGCGCCTGAATATCGGTATTCCCGGAAGCTACGGTGACGACGACGGGAATATCGATCCTGTCTTTAAGCTTCCGAATAATTTCGTTGTCTGTAGGCGCGTTGACGACCACGCCGATCGCACCCTGATATTCCGCGTGCATCGCGAGGTTGACCACGCGCTTGCCCGTCGTCGTACCTCCGCCCACGCCGCAGAATATCGGCGCGTCCGCAGCGGTAATCAGTGCGTGCGTGATGACGGGCTGCGGTGTAAACGGATACACCGCGATTACGGCGTTCGCGTTGCAGTTTTTTATCAGCGCCACATCGGTGGTGAATAAAAGCGACTTGATGAGCTTGCCGAATATGCGGATGCCGCTGACTTCATTGATCGCCTCCGGCACGCGTACCATATGCTTTCTCAGATTGCCTTCAATATCGGGTATGAATTTCTCCATAAAACATTCTCCTCGATTGTTAGGTTTGTGCTACATCTCCAGCATGGGCAGCAGCTTCGCGGCCTCCTTCGCGTCGCAGCGCTGCCGCAAAGCCTCACGCGCAGCCTCAACATCCACCGTGTCCGGGTAGAGCCCGAGTATCTCGCGCAGGCTCATCACCGCGTCGAGTCGTATGAGGTTGCCGTGCGTATCGTGGTGGCGATTGCTTTTCAGCGTTTGCACCAGCCCCACAGCAATGCCCTTCGCATAAGGCTTGCCCGCGATGGCATACCGGCCCGCAGCCTGCAATGTGATGCGCGCCGTGATAAACTTGACATCGTCCATTTGCGCGATAAAACGTTGCATCGTCTCCCCCAGCAGTACGCCTTTATCGTCGCTCTTGGCGAGGCTGGCCGTCAGCATCGCGGCGATGTTGCGCTGGTACGAATTATCGTAAGAAAACTTATCACAGATGATATCCAGAACATCGTATATCCATTCCACCTTTTTTTCGGTGAGCGCCATCAGCGCATCCAGCGCCGATTTTCTGACGATGTCATCCTTCGATCCCAGATTTGAGACCAGCCCTCTTATGTCTTCGTTCATATGCCCTCCGCAATATCTCCTTGATATCGCACTCATTTGATTATAATATTATATCATAAACCAACACGGAGGGATATTATGGCTTCCTGTGACAACAAACAAGAGTGCACCTGCACCTATCCGTGCAGCCGCCACGGCAAATGCTGCGAATGCGTCGCATACCACCGCCGCATGGGCGAAGTGCCCGGCTGCCTTTTCTCGAAGCAGGGCGAGGCGACATACGACCGCTCCGTCGAAGCGCTGCTGCGCGACAGAAAGCGCTGATCAGTACAGCGCCTCCGCGTCGTATTTCGATGTAACCATATCGAGCAACGCGTCGATATCGCGCTTGAATTCCGCATCCGACTGCGTCTCCTTCTGCTTAAGCGTCTCCACGGTTTCAAACGCGAACGCTTTCGCGCCATACCTGTCCCAGTCAGCGCGCAGCTTGGGGTGCACGCAGCCGCCCGTGCTCTGCGCGAAGGCAAAGCGGTTCTCGCTGCCCGGCATATCCGTCGTGCCGATCAGCAGCCGCTTTCCGGTTTCACGGCACAGTATCGCGTACACGCCGCCCGTCTGAAGCTTCTTTTTATATTCGGCGGCCGCCTGCCGCCTTTCCTGCTTATCCATATCAGTATCCCATCTGCCTGAGCAGCCTTGAAAGCGTAGCCAGTCGTTCACCCAGCAGCTCACCGTCCTTGGCGAGCACCTCCTGAAACAGGCGGATATCCTCGTCGATCATCGGGTTTTCCGTACACACCGAAACCGTCATCGCGTCGCCCTGCAAGCCGATGCGGTCGATCTGCGGGCGCTGCTTGTCATAGAGCTCCGGCTGGCGGTAGGCCTCGCGGAAATACTGCATCGCGCGGCACACGAGTATCGACAGGTCGATCACGCGGTGCAGCGGCAGCTCCTCCGACTGGCGCGACCACTTCTCCCCCGTATACCGCCACACCTTGGCGGAGATATCGACGCGCCCGCGGTCGTTCCACTGCGCGAGGCCCAAAGAGAGCCCCTGCGCGTCCGAGTTGTGCGCGTACCTTCCGTCGATATTCGCGTAATCCT
>CAZLRM010000003.1:0-29493 GCA_964561895.1 uncultured Christensenellaceae bacterium
GTACGACTTTACGCGCGATTATCAATACATCAAAGATATCGTCTGTGCGGCCGATATCGCGCTCGTGAACCTGGAAACCCCGCTTTCGGGAAAAAAGCCGTATACCGGGTATCCATACTTCAACGCACCCGACAGCCTCGCAGACGCGCTTGATGATACCGGGTTTGATATCGTCGCAACCGCGAACAACCATATCCGCGACCAGAAGGACGGCGCGATGAAACGCACCTGCGCGTTTCTTAAATCCCAGGGCTTTGAAGTGATCGGAACCGCCGGTGAAAGCGGTGAAAGCAAGTATGCGCTCGTGGAAAGAAGCGGTATCAAAATCGGCTTCGTGAACTTCGCAAAATCGCTGAACACAGGGTTTCCCAAAGCTTCGCGGCCCTATGTAAACTGCCTCAAAGTGGACGGCGGCTATGACGAAGGGTATCGGGCGATAGGCGAAGAGATCGCGGCACTGAAGGCAATGGGCGCGGAGTTTATCGTGGCTTTTATGCACTGGGGCAGGGAATATGAGCTGCAGGGCAATGCGATACAGCGGGAGATGGCGGAAAATATCGCGGACATGGGGGCGGACCTGATTGTCGGGTCGCACCCGCACGTGCTGCAGAATGTCGCCGAGTACACCTCGCCGGTGACCGGCAGGAACACACTCATCTATTATTCTCTGGGCAATCTCGTATCCAATCAGCCGTACCGCTACGGGCCGGGGCGCGGCCACTGCGAAACGGGAGCGCTGGCGCTGATACGGCTCGTCAAGCGCGGCGACGGCAGCGTCGCGATAGATACCGCGGGATACCTCACCACATATGTTCATAAGCCAAAGGTATCGGTGAAGTATTCGGACGGCAAAAAGACGCGCAGCAAGAGCACGACTGCCTACGATATCGTGCCGGCGGCCGCGGCGGCGGCGAACCCCGAGCTGTTTGAAAAGGCGGACGGAACGCTGCTTAAGCGTATCCGCCAGGGCGTAAAAAACGGCGAAGATATCATAGGGAAGTCGGGAGAGAAGCTGACGCTGTTCGATTTTGCCGAGTATACGGATTTTCCGTGGTAAGTATGCCTTGAAATAACTTAGGATTGATTAAATCCGATATATACGGGAATTATTCGAATTTTCAGTATTGTTGATAACAAAAAGGCGATTTGATATAATATGACTTAACCGATGATAATTTTCCCGGATTCAGCGCTGCGGTGAAATTATATCCGCATTATGATATTAACACGGTTTAATTAAAGATATTGTTCTTTAGAAAGGGGTATTGGATATGCAAAAGCCAGCGCTCTTTTCACGGTGCGGATGGCGCGCATGCGCGGTGATTCTTGCGGCCATATTTCTGCTTGCGGCGGTAACCGCCTGCTCCGGCGGCGATGGCGCGCAGGCTACGCCCACGCCTGCGGCAACCGCGGCGCCCACGCCGTCTCCCACGCCTTCCCCCACGCCCGCGCCGACCGAAGCGCCGACACCCACGGCGACGCCGGAGAGCACGCCCAAGCCCACGCCCGTCGTCTCCTTCCCGCCGCTGGAGACCGATTCTTCCGGCGCGTATGTTTTTCCGCAGGTGATAGCGGACAAAGAAAGCGCAATGACCGAAGAACCGGTGTATTTTAAAATCGTTACCTCCGAAAAAGTGAACAAGATACAGACGGTGATTGACGGCGATACGGGAAAGATCTACACGGATTACGATAAGGAGGGGAGTTTCCGCATCTGGCGGGCAACCATTCACTTTACGGTGGGGGGTACCCGAAAGGTGCAGTTCAAATGCACCACGGATACAGGGGGCACGGTGCTGATACCCAAGTCCCCCGTCAAGATAGACGTGACGTTCGACTATACCGCCGAATCGACTTCGAAGACGATATCGAAGGGTAAGACAGTTGCCTTTTCCTTAAGGACGCCGGACTCGATCGACAACATTTACGCGCTTGTGGACGGGGTCAATCAGAATATGAAGTACGACAAGCCAGCTAAAAGCGAGGGTGGGGTAAACGTGTGGAATATCAATATCACATTCTTCGGGTTGGGAGACAGGACCGTTACCTTTGAGGCGCGCAAAGGCACAAAGGTGATCGCCACCTTCCCGGATCCGGGCATTACGATCATCGTAAAGGAGAATATATAAGTCCGCACAGCTTTGGCATGCGTGCATTAACCTTTGCCGGCAGTTTTGCACAATGCAATGTTTATGGTAAGAGCAGCCGCCGGCCTATTATGATAACGGCTTGTTTTTGGCGCGCGGGTACAATTTTGTGTTTCGCGCTTTTCCCCGCATTCTGGTTATAAATCTATTCAGGACAAAATTATCGGCATTATGGTGATTTTGATTAATATTATACTATTTAAATTGATGGTTCAACCATGAAGCCGCGGGTAGAATAATAATAGGACTACAATCAAATATCACGTGGAGAGGTGTCAACCATGAAAGAGTTTTTTACTGGTGTTCCTAAAATCGAGTATAAGGGCAGGGGAGGGGATGCGCTGTCGTTTAAATTCTACAACGCCGAAGAGAAGCTGGGCGGAAAAACGATGAAAGAGCATCTGCGGTACGCCATGTCCTATTGGCATACGCTCTGCGGCGACGGGCGGGATATATTCGGCGTTCCGACGCATGACAGAACCTTTGGCGGCAGCACGCCGAAGGAGGTTTATACCAACAAGGCATACGCAGGCTTTGAATTGATGGATAAGCTGGGTATCGACCTGTTTTGCTTTCACGACCGCGATATAGCGCCCGAAGGCGATACGCTTGCGGAATCCAACGCCTTGCTGGACGAGTTTGCCGGATTGCTCGAAAAGCTAATGAACGACCGCGGAAAGAAGCTTTTGTGGGGAACCGCAAACCTGTTTGGTAACAGAAGGTATATGCACGGCGCGGCCACTTCGTGCTACGCGGATATATTTGCCTACGCGGCGGCGTCGGTAAAAAAAGCGATGGAGGTAACGCTACGACTTAACGGCCAGGGCTATGTCTTCTGGGGAGGCAGGGAAGGGTATACCACGCTGCTTAACACCAACCTTGGGCTGGAGCAGGATAACCTTGCGAGGCTGCTGACGATGGCGCGGGATTACGCCAAGAGCATCGGGTTTAACGGCGCAATGTATATTGAACCTAAGCCTATGGAGCCGACCGCTCACCAGTACGATTACGATGTATCGACGGTGCTTGCGTTCCTGCGCAAATACGGCTTGCAGAACGACTTTAAGATGAATGTGGAAGCAAACCACGCCACGCTGGCAAGGCATACCTTTGCGCACGAACTGCGCGTGGCGCGCGAAAACGGGGCTTTCGGTTCGATAGACGCGAACCAGGGCGAGCCGTTTAACGGCTGGGATACCGATAATTTTCCCAACAACGTATATGATATCGCTCTGGCGATGTACGAAGTGATTAAAGCGGGCGGGTTTACGACCGGAGGCACAAATTTTGACGCAAAGATCCGCCGTGAATCAATCGGGCCCAATGATATCTTTTATGGATATATTACAGGTATGGATACGATGGCGCTCGGATTCAAAATGGCTTGGAAACTTGCCCAGGACGGCCGGCTGGACGGCTATATCAAAAACAGATACAGCAGTTACGAAAGCGGTATCGGCGCAAAGATCGTTTCCGGAGCCGTGGGCCTTAAAGAACTTGAACAGTACGCGCTTTCGCTGGGCGCGGTCGGCATGGAGGAGAGCGGAAGCCAGGAATACCTTGAGGGCATTGTCAACGAAGCCTTCTTTGGCTGAGCAGTCATAAGAATGCTCTTTGCAGGCGCGCGACAATACTAGAGTATTTATAATGGCTCTGGAAGGAATATATTGATCCAGAGCCATTAATTATATTATTATCACCTATCTGGACTTTATTAAGGATAAGAAAGTCCAGATGTATGGCTTCGGAGATGTGATTATTATTCTGATTGATAAAAAACTAACCTATGTATAATAATTTCATCTATTTATGGTAATTGAAGAACTGATAGAATGATATTATCAAAAAGTTAGGAGGAATCCCTTAATGGTCAAAAAATTTTGGTCACTGTTTTTAGTATGCGTAATGGTGTGCGCGTTGGTGCTCGTCGCTTTTACGGGTTGCGAATCTGCTACGCAGAAAGCCTCCAGAGAAGGCAAACTCGTAGGCGTGACGATGCCGACCAAGTCGCTGCAGAGGTGGAATGAGGACGGCGCCAACGTGAAGGCCGCTTTGGAAGCCAAGGGATACACGGTAGACCTTCAGTATGCCGACAATAAGCAGACAGGCCAGAACACCCAGATCGAGAACCAGATCACCATGGGCTGCAACGTGCTCGTGATCGCTTCGATCGACGGCGGCGCGCTGGGCAGCGTTCTTGAGAAAGCGAAAGAGAAGAACATCCCCGTTATCGCTTACGACAGACTGATCACAGGAACTGACAAGTGCGATTACTATGCCACGTTCGATAACTACGGTGTTGGCGCAATGCAGGGACAGTTCATCATCGATAAGCTCGATCTCGAGAACACCACCGAAAAGTTCACGATGGAGTGCTTCGGCGGAGACCCGGGCGACAACAATGCGAAGCTGTTCAACGCAGGCGCTATGGATCTTCTTCAGAAATACATCGACAACGGTACACTTATAGTTAAATCCGGCCAGACTGAATACCCGGGTGATATTGCGATCACGAACTGGGAAGCTCAGGGTGCGCAGGAAAGAATGGAAAACCTGCTGACCGCGTACTATGCGGACGAGAACATCGATGTCGTTCTCTCCCCGAACGACAGCCTTGCACAGGGTATCGTCGCTGCTCTTAAGGGTCACGATTACGGCACAGCGGATAAGCCCTTCCCGGTGCTGACCGGTCAGGACTGCGACAAGATCAACGTCGGCCAGATCATTCGCGGCGAGCAGTCGATGTCCATATTCAAGGATACGCGTGTTCTTGCGGATCAGGTTATCGCGATGACCGATGCGATCCTTGCCAAGCAGGAAGTTCCGGTAAACGCTGAGTATGACAATGGCAAAATCAAGGTTCCGTCCTTTAACTGCCAGATCGTATTCGCGGATGCGAGCAACTGGAAGGCAGTGCTTGTCGATACCGGATATTACACTGAAGACCAGATCCCGAAAGAGTAATTATACTCAGGTTTACAGTATGGAAAAATGGCGGCAGCAGCGCTGCCGCCATTTTTAATGAATTATTATTCTAAAATAGTTTTACTCTTAAAACAGACTAATATATAATATATGTAGTATAAAGTTTTAAGTTTGTAAGGAGTGATAGAATGTCGGAATATATCCTGGAAATGGACAATATCACAAAAGAGTTCCCAGGCGTCATCGCTCTTAAAGACGTAACTTTTAAGATAAAAAAAGGCGAAATTCATGCGCTGGTAGGGGAAAACGGGGCGGGTAAATCCACGCTGATGAACGTTTTAAGCGGAATACACCCCTATGGGTCATATACAGGGAATATTATCTTTAAGGGAACGGAATGCAGGTTTAAGAACATACGCGAAAGCGAAGCTGTGGGTATTGCGATTATCCATCAGGAACTGGCGTTAAGCCCGTATCTGACGATCGCCGAAAATATCTTTCTGGGTAACGAAAGAGCGAAAAACGGTGTGATTAACTGGGAGGAAACCAATAAAAAAGCCATAGAGCTCATGAAGAAAGTCGGCCTTAAGGAAAAATTCAGTGCGCTGGTCAAGGATATCGGCGTAGGCAAACAGCAATTGGTGGAGATTGCAAAGGCACTGTCCAAAAACTGCGAATTGCTGATACTGGATGAGCCGACCGCGGCGCTCAACGATGATGATTCCGACCACCTTCTCGAGCTTTTAAAGACGCTGAACAAAGAGCAGGGCTTAACTTGCATCATGATCTCCCACAAGATCCATGAGGTGATCAAGATCGCAAATAATATCACCGTGCTGCGGGATGGCAAAACCATCGAAACTCTGGATAACACCGAGCATGTAAGCGAAGGCAGAATCATTAAAGACATGGTGGGCCGCGAGCTGATGGAACGGTTCCCGAGGCATAACGCCAAGATCGGTGAAGTCGGTTTTGAAATCAGGGATTGGGTGGTGCACGACCCGCTGGACGAGGACAGAGTGGTCATAGATCATGTGAACCTCAATGTGCGCAAAGGCGAGATCGTCGGCCTCGCAGGGCTCATGGGCGCGGGCAGGACGGAACTGGCGATGAGCGTTTTCGGCAGGGCATACGGGAAAAAAATCAGCGGTACGCTGATCAAGGACGGCAAGCCGATCGTTTTGCACAAAGTCAGCGATGCGATTGCTAACGGCATCGCATACGTCACCGAAGACAGGAAAACAGCGGGGCTTGTGCTGATTCAGGATATCAAATGGAATACCGCTCTTGCCAATTTGAAAGCAATCAGCAAGCTCTCCGTCGTCAATGGCGACGAGGAAATTGTGATCGGTAAAGAATATCAGGAGAAGCTGGGTATCAAATGCTCGAGCGTGTTTCAGAAGGCGGGCAATCTTTCGGGCGGTAATCAGCAAAAGGTGGTGCTCAGCAAGTGGATATTCGCGAGTCCCGATGTGCTGATACTTGACGAGCCGACCAGAGGCATCGACGTAGGCGCGAAATACGAGATCTATAAGATCATCATACAGCTGGCGGAAGCCGGCAAGTGCGTGATCATGATTTCATCCGAGCTGCCCGAGATACTGGGAATCACGGATCGCCTATATATTATGAACGAAGGCCGGATCGTAGGAGAGATGGAAACCAGCGAGGCGACGCAGGTGGGCATAATGTCAACGATCATACAAAGTTCAGACAAGAGCCGACAGGGGGAATTATAAATGAACAAAGAAAAGGATTTTTTCAGCAGCAACATACGGCAATACGGCATGCTGATTGCCCTGATTGCGATCATGACTTTCTTCGCGATCGCGACAGGCGGCATACTGATATGGCCGAGCAACGTAGCCAATTTGGTAAGTCAGAACGCCTATGTGCTGGTATTGGCCATCGGAATGATGCTGTGTATTTTAACGGGCGGCAATATCGACCTTGCCGTAGGCGCTATCGTCGCTCTTGTGAGCGCGATGTCGGGATTGATATATACGACGCTCGGTCTGCCCGATTGGCTGGCAATCATTATCGGCGTTTTAACAGGTCTTGCCGCAGGCGTGTGGCAGGGTTTCTGGATCGCGTTTGTCAAGGTGCCGCCGTTCATCACTACACTCAGCGGCATGCTGGTGTTCAGAGGACTCAATAATATCATACTCAATGGACAGACATTAGCACTTCGCGGCCTGTATGAAACGATCGGTATTAAAACGATTCCCGATATCGCTCCGCAATCTGTCCGGGATTTTCTCCACATCGGCGATTTGCTGAACCTTCGGGATAAAAAGGAGTTTCTGGATGTAACGACGCTGGTCGTCGGGCTTTTATTATCGGTTATTTACGTTTTGTATGTATTTTTGAACCGGAAAAGCAAAATGTCGCGCGGGTACGAGGTTCCTTCACTGGGGTCGGTTATCGGCAAAGCCATCGGGTTCTTCATTGTCATCAACATATTCGCATACTGGCTGGCGATGGAGAAAGGCATACCGATACTGCTCGTAGTAGTAGCCGTGTTGTTTGTGGTTTATTCGTTCATCACGACCAAGACGATACCCGGGCGGCACCTGTACGCAATGGGAGGCAACGCAAGGGCAGCGGAGCTTTCGGGAGTCAACACCAAAAAGATGATGTTTCTGGTGTACTCTAACATGGGGCTGCTGGCGGGAATTGCCGGCATAGTGGTCGCCGGGAGATCCATGGCTGCGTCGCCTATCGTAGGACAGGGCTTTGAGCTGGACGCCATCGGCGCATGCTTTATCGGCGGCGCTTCGGCTTACGGCGGTATCGGCACGATATGGGGAGCGGTCGTCGGCGGCTTTATCATGGGCGTTATGAACAACGGCATGTCGATCTTGGGATGGAATGTTTTCCTTCAGGACGTGTTTAAAGGATTAGTGGTGCTGGGCGCAGTCGCATTCGATATGTGGTCCAAATCGAAAGCGAAAATAAAGTAAGCGCATACCGTCCGTATACAAAAAAGCGGAGGAGTAAAGCAATACGCCTCCGCTATTTATATTGAGCCGGAAGTATGATAAACTTAACTATAGATGTAACAATATATAGACAAGCTTAAGCGGGCTGTTCGCTTAAGCTTGTATGATTAAAGTATTTTATAAGGTATAATCATGAGACACAAATCCCTGAAAGTAAGTATAAAAACAAAAAAGAACGGTGAAGTTTTTACGGATTACTGCATGGCGGCGCAACCGGCTGTTTTCAGGTACCACCTTCTGAAAAGCATCATCAATGATATGGCGACGGATATGACGGTGATGATAGACACAAGCCGGCGCAGGGAAACCAAGACAGATTTATTGGATGAAGCATATTTGAGCCAAATGCATCTTCGGTATGCGGTTTTGCCCGTTTATGCAAATCCCGGGCAGTTCTTTGGGATCAGCTTAAATCTGATCCGCCAAAAGGCTGAGATGAAAGAAAAAAGGATGATATTTGAGCTTACCGGCGACGCTTTTTCAAAGCCTTTGTTTGATAAACTGACAGACTGCGATATCGCAATCGGATTCGGGAGGGAGAAATCCTTTGAAGAACTTTGCGCACATTGGATGACAGAGGGAGAGGGTATACTGTTCGATCGTTCGTTTTTTAAAGACTCTATATACGATTCGGTTATTTATACCCGTTTAAGAAGCACTTTCAGTACGGAAAATTATCTTGAGGCGATTGCGGATGAAATGGGTCTATAAAATATTTTTAGTTTTATTCATTATTCTGACCTGCGTTTCGGCTGCGGGATCAATGTACTTTTTTAACAGGGTCAACGGCGTATACGACGAGAATATTAATTCTGTTTTCGACGATCCCAAATACCATTTATCACTGATTTTAAACTCCGGGGATGATGTTTACTGGCAGCAGTTTAAAGAAGGCGCTCTCGAAGCGCAAAAGGATTTCGGCGCCGCCATAGAATTTAATCCCATTTCGGAATGGGGCAGCGGGGAAGCGGCGGAATATGTCAATATTGCCTGTGAATCTAAAGTGGATGGTATCATCGTGGCTGCGGAGAACACGCAGGACTTAAGCAAAGCCATCAACGATGCCACTGAGGAGGGTATCAACATTATCGTAGGAGTGGCGGAAAGCGTAAACAGCAGCCGGATCGCGTATGTGGGCACCAACTTTTACGAATACGGGGTACAGGCAGGAAAGCTGATCGAAGAGGCCGCGGACGGAGACAAAGATGTAAAACTCGCGGTGATTCTATCCAGCAGAAACAATGAGGAAACAGATACAATTGCCACGACACAGAATGATGTCATGCTTAACGGATTAAACAGTGTATTACAGAACAGAAGGGAAATCAGCCTGGTTACAACAAAATACAGAAGCAACGATCTTTTAGGTGCGGCGGACCTGACAAAAGATATACTGGCTCAATATCCGGATGTGGATATTATATTTTGCACAAACGCGAAGGATACCTTGGCCGCAACCCGCGTGATTGTAGGCCGCAGCCTGGTGGATCAGGTGAAGATCGTAGGGACGGATGTGACAGACGAAATCAAACGTTACATCGATATGAATATTATATTTGGCGTACTGGACAGGAACGGTTATGAAGCGGGGTACAACAGCGTAAAGGTGATGTGCGACAGCGTTGGGAGTGCGTTTCAATCCAGTTATATGGATATCAACATAGATGTGTTCACGGTTGTCAATATAGGAAGTTATAAGTGATGGCGAAAATGAAAAAGGAAAAGAAAACGAATCCCATATTTAAAAGTATTAAAACGCGCATGACAGCCATATTTATTGTCACGATCGTGCTGATCAGCATTACCAGCATTTTTATTCTGATTACTTCGCGGGACTTACTCGAAAAAATGAATGATATGTTTTCCGTTTACGTCGAAATGGGAGAGTTTATGGACAGCATGGAGAATGTGGATTCCAATATGACGAAATATTTATCCTTGGACGATTCGGACAGCCTGTTAAACTACTATAAATTCAGGGAAATATTTATTGAAAAATCACATAGCATGTTTAACACTTCCAACGGGATATACAGCCAAAATGATCTCATCAACAGGGATATTGCATCCATGGTGGATTCTTACCTGAGTGAAACAGACGCTGCCGTAATGGCAAAAGGAATGGACGACGCGGATGAGTATATCAAAAGGTATGCAAAGGCCAGCGAGATTAAAGAATATATCGACACCTACGCAGATCGCCTGAATTTAAACAAACTGGACGCAAATACAACGCAGTACCTTCAGATGTCGGATAATATTAATTATCTGCAGATTACGAACATCGCACTGATTATATCGGTTATCGGCATGAACATACTAGTGGTTTTTCGCATGACATTGGATATGACAAAACCGATCGATAAGCTTGCAAAATCGGCAGGTGAAATATCTAAAGGCAATTTCGACATCGACGATATTATGGTGTATTCGCAGGACGAGCTGAGCGTAATGGCTTATGCGTTTAACAACATGAAGCACAGCATCAAAAATTATATTGCGGAGCTGCATGATAAAGCGGATACCGAATCGAAGCTTTTTGAGCAGCAAATCGAGAATCTTAAGATTCAATCGCTGCTGGCTGACGCGGAAATGAAGGCGCTGCAGATGCAGATTAATCCGCATTTTCTGTTCAATACGCTCAACGCGGGTGTTCAAATGGCCATGCTGGAAGGCGCGGACAAGACTTCGGCTTTTTTGGATGATATCGCCAAGATATTCAGGTATAACGTAAAAAGCCTGAACAGAAAGGTTCAAATCAGGGAGGAAATTGACGCGGTCAGAGCATATGGCAATCTGTTTCACGTACGGTTTGGTGACAACATTAAATTCGATTATGATATTGACTGCAGCCTGTTAGATACGCTTGTTCCGCCGCTGATCATTCAGCCGATGGTGGAAAACGCAACGATCCATGGCTTTGAGAATTTGGAAACAGGAGGCGTGGTAAAAATATCGCTGGAACGCAAGGAAGGCAGTATACGAATCGGCATTGAAGATAATGGCTGCGGTATGGACGAGGAAACCAGGCGAAGAATTTTAAACTGCGAATCATTTGAAAGTGAGAAATCAGGCCATACAACAGGGATTGGGATTTTAAACGTGGTCCAAAGGCTCAGGCTGTTTTTTGGCATGGAGGATGTAATCTCCATTGACAGCGTAGCGGGGAAAGGGACAAAAGTCCAACTGATAATACCTCTTAAAAAAGCCGAAGAAGATGCAGAGGAGGGTGAAACGAATGTATAGCCTCATGGTATTTGATGATGAACCGATCGTGATTGAATCCGTCAAACACATCGTTGAAAATGAGTTTAAGAACATTCGGGTCACGCAAACCGCAAGATCCGGGAGAGAAGCTATTGATAAAGCGCGGATAGAAAGGCCGGATATTATTTTAACGGATATAAAAATGCCGGGTATTAACGGGCTGGAGGCGGTTAAGGAAATAAAAAAAATCCATAATAATATCAAGTTCATCATTGTTTCCGTATACGAGTATTTTGAATATGCCAAACAGGCTGTGGAACTCGGGGTGATCGAGTATCTTACCAAGCCCGTCAACAAAGCAAGGCTGGTAGAAACGCTTCAAAGGATCACGCGTCAGCTTGATGAAGAAAAGTATAAATACGATCAGGAGCTTGAGACCAAAGAAAAAATCGAAAGGATGGTCTCGATATCCGAACACAGCTTCATTTATTCTCTGCTGCTGTCTCAGCCGGTTAATTACAGCGAATATAAGGCGGTATTTAATATTAAAGGCGATACAGGTTATATATGTGTGTTGACATTTCTGGGGAACAAGAACCGTAACGGGCAGGAAGAGTTTGGAGATAGTATCCGTAATTTGAAGTTTTATTCGTTTTTTAAAGACAGTTTAAAATATAAGTACCAGTGTATCGTCGGCCCGGTTATGCTGGACAGAGTAGTCGTATATATCACGCAAAGCGTTAAGGATCATTACCAGCAGAGAGTTCAGACGATCGCATATTTAGAGGATATCATCGAGAGAATGGAGAATACTTTTGATGTCAGTTTTAAAGTGGGTATCGGCAAGGTACATGACGACGACAATATCATCGTTTCGTACCACGAGGCCTTAAGGGCGCTCAACTACGGGGAAGCAGGAAAGATCGTACATATTGATGATATTGCACCTTTTTTGGATGACACCGGATTCGAGATATTTTCGGAAGAGCGCAGGCTGACTTCGGCCATTGAAAAAGGCGATGTACAGCTTTGTATCAATATACTGACAGACATATTCAATAAATATACAAATTATTTTGAAAATCAGAGTTTAAAAAGCCGTCTGATAGAAATTATGATTGTTGCGCGCAGAATTGCTCTGGAGAACGGAATCAAGGACGACAAGTATATCGAAAATATCGATTTCTTTCAACAGATTTTCAACTGCGGTACTAAAAGCGAATTCGAGCAGATGTGCATGGAAAGAATCCGATATATTGCGAGCAAGATTGACCGTTCAAAGGGAAAAACGATAGGTATCATTGTGGACAAGGCCAATAAAATTATAGGCGAACGCTTCAGTCAGGAACTGACTCTGGACGAAATATCAAAGGAACTGTATGTAAGCCCGCAGTATTTCAGCCGGTTGTACAAACAGGAAATGGGTATTAATTTTATTGAGCAATTAACATTAATTCGAATGCAGAATGCAAAAAAATTGATGGAACAGGGAGAGTATTCGATTAAGGAGATATGCTATCTGTCGGGGTACAGCGACCCTAATTACTTCAGCAGGCTGTTTAAAAAGTTTGAAGGCGTATCTCCCACGGTATATCAAAAGCAGACTTGAAGGAGGAAGATATGAGGAAAGCAGGTATTATATTGCTGGCGTTGTTTCTTCTGTGTTCATCAGCTTGCGGTACGAATCAGAAACATCCGAACCAAGATGATAAGATCGTTCTTGGTTTCATATCAGAATCAATGACCGTTGAAAGATGGCAGCGGGACAGGGATATTTTTGTTGCAAAAGCGGAAGGCCTCGGTGCGGAGGTGATCGTAAAAAACGCATACGAGGACAGTCAGCGCCAGATTGAGCTTGGGAAAGAAATGGTGGATCAGGGTGTGGATGTGCTGACAGTTGTACCGTATGCCAAAGACAGCCTGAGAGATCTGGTTCAATATGCTCACAACAATAACGTAGAGGTGATCGCATATGACCGCCTCATTACCAATGCGGGCACGGATTTGTATATCTCATTTGACAACTTCAGGGTAGGAGAGCTGATGGGGGTATCGGCGGTGGCTGCGGTGCCCGAAGGCTGTTATTTGCTGCTGAATGGTTTTAGACAGGATAACAACTCGTTTATGCTTAACGATGGATATATGGGTGTTTTACAGCCGTATGTGGACGGTGGCCAGATTAAAATTGTCGGAGAATTTTGGGTAGATGGCTGGCGGGATGAACTGGCTTATCAATATGTCAGCGAGATGATTGACGAAGGTACAAAAATTGACGCAATCATTGCCGCAGACGATCGGCTTGCGGAAGGTGCCATCAACGCGCTGAGCGAAAACCGGCTTGCGGGACAGGTTTTTGTAACCGGGCAAGATGCGGAACTTGCCGCGTGTCAAAGGATCGTGCAGGGGACACAGAGCATGACCGTGTATAAGCCCATCAGCGTATTGGCGGAAGGCGCTGCGGAAATCGCAGTTAAGCTCGCAAACGGAAAAGATATCGGTAAACACGATACGATTTCGGACGGTACATATATGATTGACTATATTGTGTTTGAACCCATCGCGGTAACAAAGGACAATATTTACGATGTGGTGATTCAGGATGGTTTTTATACTGTGGAACAGGTATACGCAAATGTGCCGGAAAGTGAATGGCCGAAGAATTGATTAACAGCGGGCGGAAAGTATAAAAATAAAGCATTCAGGTGTATAATGCACTCAAAAAGTAAGGTTTAAAAATAATAATAGAAAGGTTGGGGAATGCAATGATCACAGCAAAAAAAGTTATGACACACCGGGGTAAGGACGTATTCATTTTCACGCTGGAGAACACAAGCGGGAACGTGGTAACAATGACGAACTATGGTGCAACGATTATGGAAATAATCGTACCGGATAAACGCGGGGCAGCGGCGGATGTGACCCTTGGCTTCAACACGGTGGAAGAGTATATCAAAGGCAGTCCGTTCTTTGGGTGTTCCGTAGGCAGGTACGCGAACAGGATCGCGAACGGAAAGTTTGTTTTAAACGGGAAGACGTATACACTTGAATGCAATGAGAGCCCGTTTTACCAGCTGCACGGCGGCAGGATCGGATTTGATAAAGTGGTATGGGACGCCGAGATTGAAGGCGAAAGCGTTAAGATGACATATGTCAGCGCAGACGGTGAGGAAGGCTATCCGGGAGAGCTTACAGCACGAGCGATCTTTTCCTGGAGTGACAAAAACGAGCTTGCAATTACGTATGAGGCGACCACGACAGCGGATACGATCGTGAACCTGACAAACCATGCGTATTTCAATTTGGGTGGTGCGGAGGAGAGTATACTGGATCACGAGCTTACGCTAAAATCCTCTTTCTTTACGCCGGTGGGCGAGTATATGATTCCCACGGGAGAAATTTGTACCGTAAAAGGCACGCCGTTTGATTTTTCTTCTTCGCATACGATCGGAGAGCGTATCGGCTCCGATCATCCGCAAATGCTGCTCGGCGGAGGATACGACCATAATATGATCATCGACGGGCAGGGGATGCGGCTTTTCGCCAAGGTGTATGATAAAAAGAGCGGCAGGGTGATGGAGGTTTTCTCAGACCAACCCGCGGTGCAGCTCTATACCGGAAATCACCTGGGCGATATGAAAGCTAAAAAAGAGTATCATTATCGCTGGGGATTATGCCTTGAAACTCAGAATTACCCGGATGCGATCAACCACGACAATTTTCCTTCCTGCGTACTCAAGGCGGGAGAGAAATATCAAAGAACTACGGTTTTTTGTTTTTCTGTGGATCAATAGGGGCATGCGCAGCGCTTGACGAAGACAAATACAAGTATTTGCCGCGCGGGGCGGCGTTCGGCAGTAATTGCATGAGAGTACTTTATCAGAAGCGTATTTTTATATGATATTTTAAGGAGGATCGGATGGCAAAAACCTCGAAAATTTTCGGGTTCGCGGGCTTTATCGGTGCGGCGCTGCTGATGGCTGGAGTGATTGCCGCTATAGCGTGCTTTGAAAGAGGCGTATATTCGCCTTTAAGCTGCTTTGTGACGGAGCTTGGCATGTATACCGGCGGGTATTTCTCCGCCGGCGCGGCGCTGTACTTTAACGTCGGCATTATCGTTTTCGGTTTTGCGTTTGGGCTCCTTACGTTGTGGCGCGCCAATAGCGAGGGCTCGGTATTATATGCCGCGATTGGCTTTGCAGGCGCGCTCACAGGCGTTTTGGCTGCGGCGCAGGGAATATTTACGCTCAATTACTCTCAATATCACTACGTCGTGGTCAGCGCTTTCTATTTCGCGGCTTTTGCTTTTTGCGTGCTGCAGATTATAGCGTGGCTGCGCGGCGGGCAGAGTGAGCGCTTTGGGCTTGCGCTGTTAATACTTGCGTTTGCTGCAGCCGCACTTAGTCTTGCATCCGCAGTATTCACTTTAACGGGCGGTATGGCGCGATTGTTTATTGAGGACATATCGGGAGCGGGAAGGCTGCTCGTTGTGCCTTTCGCCGTGGTCGGATGGCTGAGCGTCGCAGTTTTATGGGTGTTTGGCATATTGCTGTCCCTCGGCGCGCTGCTGAGCCCTGTTCAGGCCGCAAAAAAAGTATCTAAGAGTTTAAAGCGTTATAACGATTTCTCACTGTAGCCTAAAATAACCCGATGATCGCAGCAAAACGTTTGTTTTGCTGCGTTTGTTTTATTCTTGCGCGCCCGCGTTGCAGCAAGTATACTTTGACTATGAAACGGATATTGCTATGCGGCATCAATGCGCGGTTCTCACACAGCTGCCTTGCGCTGCTGTGTCTGAAATATGCGGCGGAAGACGATCTGCCCGTCGAAATACAGGAATTCAGCATCAACGACCGCGTTTCAGTTATTACGGAAGCGATACTGCGCGCGCGGCCCGACGCTGTGGGTTTTTCCTGTTATATCTGGAATATCGAGATTGTGCGTAAGGCCGCGTCCACGATAAAAAAAGTGCTGCCGGAATGCCTCGTCTTTTTGGGCGGGCCGGAGGTATCTTATAACGCTGCGGAACTGATGGAGGCTCATTCTTTCATAGATATGGTGATCTGCGGGCCGGGCGAAGCGCCGTTCGCGTATTTCGCGCCGCGCTTTAGCCGCGGCAAGGACGTCTCCGATACGCCTTCCGCTTGCGTGCGCACCGGGGAAGCGGTTCGCCAAAATCCCTTCGCGCCGCCATGGGAAATGAACGATACACGCTTTATGTACGGCGACCTCTCTATTTTTAAAAACCGAACGATCTATTATGAGACGAGCCGCGGCTGCCCGTTTCGCTGCGCGTACTGCCTTTCTGCGGGAGAATCGGTATCGTTTCTTAATTTAGAACGTGTGGAAAAGGAGCTGGGATACTTTATTGCGGCGGATGTACGGCAGGTAAAACTGGTGGACCGCACATTCAACTATCCGCCGGAGCGCGCCAAAGAGATACTGCGTGCGCTGATATCGCTTAAAAAAAAGCATCCGCAGTCGTCTACAAACTTTCATCTTGAGATTTCCGCGTGCCTGCTCGATGAGGAGCTGATATCATTGCTGGCTTCCGCACCGCAGGGGCTGCTGCAGCTTGAAGCCGGCATACAGTCTACTCATGCCGGCACGCTGCGCGCGGTACACCGCACTCATGATACGGATACGGTGCTTGAAAACATCGGGGCGCTTTGCGCGCTGCCGAATCTGCGCGTTCACGCCGACCTGATCGCAGGGCTGCCTGAGGAGGGCTATGAGGCGTTCTCGCGCTCATTTAATGATGCGTACAATTTGAAACCGGCAGCGTTGCAGCTCGGATTCTTAAAGCTGCTGCACGGCTCCGCGCTGCGGCGCGATGCGGAAAGAACAGGCCTTGTGTATACGGAATATACGCCGTATGAGGTGCTTTTTACGCCTGCCATATCGCACGTAGAGCTTTCTGCTCTGCACCGCATTGCAAAGCTTACGGACGTTCTGTACAATGCGGGCGGTTTTGAAACAACGCTGAAGCACTTTGTCGCCTCGTACTCTTCCGCATTTGCGTTTTTTGAATGCGCCGCGGCTTTCTTTGATAAGCGCGGATTCTTTGACCGGCCGCAGAAACCGCAGCGCGCGTATGAGCTGCTGGGGGCGCTTTCCTATACGCTGGGCGAGAGCGGTGTTCTTCGCGAAGCGCTCGCTTTTGACTGGCTGCGCCGCGGTGAGGGAGGCGCGTGGCCGCACGGCATCGAGCCGCCCGATTTACCGGAGCCGATATTTCATCGCTTCTTTGCAAACCCGGAAAACATCCGAAAATACCTGCCGCATTACAGCGCGCTTCCGCAGAAACAAATCGAAAAGCGCTGCCGCATATATGCATTTGAGCACCTTTTTGCACCGCACCCGCTTGTTTTAATCGATTACGGATTGCGCCGCGGTGACGAGGGTTTTTTACAAACTGTCCCCTCCGTGTGAAATATGACAATATCACAATCACCAGCATAAGGGTGCAATTCCGCGTCCCCAAATTGCTGACAAAAACTTTGCGTAGATATAAATATTAGGCCTTTGTGGATTCTACATGGAAACATGCCTTTCTACGGATTGGCCTGCCAGTGGCAGACCAATGTCCTGAGAAAGGCAATCATAAAGATGGGTAATGCACATAAAAACGCTGGCAAACGAAGTTTGTCAGCGGTCTGAGGGCGCAATTCCGCGTCCTATTTCTTTGTTTTGCGGTCATATTTTAATGAAATAAAATGTATATATGCTAGAGAGAACGATTCGAAAAGAGAGGGTATGGATATGAAACTGCAAAAAACATCCTTGATGACGGAAACGGCCTGCAAGGCGAAGCGATGCGAGAGCGTCGCCGACGGGAGGCTGTCGCTGCCGGCGGGGAAAGCAGATATCGATCACGTGCTTATAGTGCAGGGCAGCGTGCATGTAAATGCGGAACCCGCGGAGGGAAGGGTGTTCCTGGAGGGCACGGTGCGCTTCTCCGTGGTGTATGTCGATGTCGAGGGCAATATCGACGCGTTCGAATCCGCTTCGCCATTTAGGCATTCGGAGGATATGGAAAATGCTTCGGCGGGAATGAACGTATTTGCAAAAGGCAATATGGGCGAGGTCGATTATACGCTCGAGGATAAGCGAACGATGTTCGTACGGGG
This sequence comes from uncultured Christensenellaceae bacterium, assembly GCA_964561895.1. Taxonomy (GTDB): domain Bacteria; phylum Bacillota; class Clostridia; order Christensenellales; family SZUA-584; genus JAEWCC01. The sequence goes on from CAZLRM010000003.1 coordinate 18,409, forward strand.
CATCGTATCCATACGGCTGCAGGGCGATATCGCGATGCCTGTGGAAGCGGTGACCGGCGCGGAAGAACCCGATGTGCAGGTGAAGACTTCAAAACAGCGCACGATGACCACCAAAGAAGTACGCAAGGAGACCCTGGCAATAAACGAGGATATCCGCGTTCCGCAGAGCATGCCGCGCGCGGAAAAGATTTTGAACAGCGAGGCGTACCCTGTGGTGCGCAGTGTGCGTGCCGAGGACATGAAGCTCATCGTGGAGGGAGAGATCAAGCTCATGGTGCTCTATCTCTCCGAAGATAAGGCTGCGCCGCTGCAGAACTTCTACGAAACTGTGCCGTTCGGGAAGATATTCCCGATGGATAACACATACCCAAGCGACATCATGACGGGCGACGCGGAACTTTATGATACGCGCGTGGATATTGCCGACGACGCGAGCGACGTGATGAGAATGTCCGGCAAGATGTCATTATTCTGCACTGTAAAGTCGCCCGCGGAGACGGAGCTTATGGAAGACGCGTACTCCACGAAGAACCAGTTAAGCGTCGTTACCGATCGCAGAAAATGCCGCTGCCTTGAGGTATCGGGGTGCGCCAAAGCGATTGCGCGCAGCACGGTGGCGATACCCGAGACGCATCCGCCGGTATCGCGCGTGATCTGTATGAAGGCTTCGCCGATGATCTCGGCTGCGACGCCCGGTACCGATCGCGCGTACATCGAGGGGCTCATGATGTTTTCGGTGTGCTACGCTTCCCCTCAGGGTATGTGGGGCTACAGCGGCGAAACGCCGTTTGAGGCCGAGGCGCAGATGGAGGGAATCAAAGCGGATCATGATATCGAGGTATACGCGGACGTGGAATACTGCGCATTTGAGGGGGCGGGGCGCGATATCAGCGTTAAGTTTATGATGGATGTGCAAATTAAGGCATATACGCAAAGCGAGTTCTCAGTGGTGTCGGACGTGATGGAGAATGAGGAGAGACGGCAGAACAAAAAGGGCATCACAATCTATTTTACGGACGGAACCGAAAGCGTATGGGATATCGCCAAGCGCTACGCGACCACACCTGATACGGTGAAGAAATTTAACCCGGAACTGATGGAACCTGTTTCCGCAGGGCAAAAAGTTTTGATTATGGGGTAGGGGTATAACAGGCCTTACTTCAAGGGCGCTGTAAAAAGCGGTGCGGGTATAATTATTACCCGCACCGCAGCGTAACCAATGCAATGAACAATGAACAGTGAATAATGATTCGCGAACGGAAAAAAAACCCAGCTAATGGGGTTTTTGTTTAGCAGGTTCCTTAAAGCAAGCGCGGCGCAGTGTTTCGGGGAGGCGTTATATCCGGTGCATCGCGTCAAATATCTCTTCACGCATAATGCGAATGTCCATGCGAAGCCCTTTTGCGGTTTCGTTCAGCTTGTCGCTGAGCTGCGCAAAGGGCATGCTGCAGCTGGAGAGATCGACGAGCATGATCATCGCGAAGTATTCCTGCAGCACGGTCTGGCTGATATCGAGTATATTGACGCCGCTGGCGCTTAAGGCCGCCGAAACGCCTGCAATGATGCCGGTTTTATCTTTCCCCGTGACGGTAACGATGGCTCTCATATGCTACTCCTTTTTTTCTCTGCCGAAGCATTTGACAAATGAACCGGGCACGGCGTTTTCGATGGATTGCAGCGCCGCTTCCGGCGTGTCCACGATGCTGAAAACCAAGAGCGCTTCCGCCCGCGCGAAGCGCTGCGATACGATGCGGTCAAACTGCGCGGCGAGGGGATCGTAAAATCCGAGCGCGCTAATGAGCGCAATGGGCTTGCTGTGGCGGCCCAGCTGGCGCAGCGTAATGATTTCGAGTATTTCCTCGAGCGTGCCAAAACCTCCCGGCAGCGCTATGAAAGCATCGCTGCGCTGCTCCATGGCGGCCTTGCGCTCCCGCATGGTGCTCGTTGTAATCAGCTCCGTGCAGCCTTGAAAAGCGACGCCCGGCACGTTCATAAAATCGGGAATGACACCCGTGATGGCTCCGCCGCACTCCGCCGCGCCGCGTGCAAGCGCTCCCATCAGCCCGTCCGCGCCGCCGCCGAACACGAGCCGTAAACCGCGCCGCGCGATGCTGCGCCCCAGCGTTGCCGCGCAATCAAAAAACGGCTTGTCCAGATCGTTGCTGCTCGAAGCAAAAACACAAACGCTTCGTATCATTTCTTGATGAACCCCCCGTTTACCACGCGCACGTCGTTGACCGTGATCATGGCGTTTTTAAGCCGAGATTTTACGATAGAAAGCGCAGCAGGTATGCGTTTACGCTTCATGTGCAGTATCAGCACCTCGCGCGGGCCGTCCTTGCCCTGTCCTTCCAGCACCGTTACGGCAAATCCGCTTTCGCGCAGTTCATCCACAATTGTGGTGCATTCGCTATCGCACGGGACGATGACCTGGATGGAGCTCAGGCCGAAAGCGAGCTTGCCCTCCAGCCAGGAGCCGAGGTAATTGCCGAGCGAAAACGCCAGGCCAAACACGAGCACGCGAATCAGGTCGAGGTTTTCGGTAAATCCGCTGAGTACGGTACCCGTCACAAACAGCCATATAGAAATTTCAAAGAAAGCAACGATGGAGCCCTTGACGCGCTCGCCGCGATTGATGAGCACCATGCGTACCGTTGAGATCGTAACCTCGAGTATCTTGCCGAAGAATATCAGCAGATAGACCCATAAGCTTGGATGGGTTAAGAAATCTTGCATAAATCGCTCCTTTGCGTTATGGCAGAATTATATCATAGTCTGGTTATATGGCAAGCCGCGGGAATATGAAAATATTAAGCGAGGTTTTATACCATGGTCTGTCCTTTTTCCAGGATAGACTTTGCGTTATGATAGGTGCGTAACCCTAGGTTTTGAGCGGATTGAACCCCCTCTCAAAATGACGGGAGGGATGCGGCGCACCCCTCCCTGTTTTTTTATGATGGATTGCGCCATTAACTTCGACAAAAGCCTTGCTCTGCATCGTCTCGGGGATGCCGCCTGAAAAAATGGTTTCGGCGGCCATCGCCACGCCCGACGCAAGCGGCGGTGTGTATTCGCGTTTGCCCTTTATTAATTTATCTGCGCGAAGAATATGGTCAAGCAATGCTTAAGAATATGCGGAGATGAAAGCTGCGAAAAGAACCGGACATGCCCATATAATGCTGTCAATAATATGTCCTTACAGATCGACGATCTCCTGAACCGTAATGTTGAGCGAAGAACGGTCTTGGGTGAGGTCGATTTGCGTGCTTGTCAGCTTGCCGTCCTCGATGAGCTGCACCAGCGGGCGCATGCTGGTGGTTTCGTAGTTTTTGATGACGATGCCCACCTCGCCCGTGCTGAGCTTCACGCACGTGCCAATGGGGTAAGGCGCCACCCTTTTGGTCAGCGCATCTACGATCAGCGGGTCAAACATCGTGCCGTAGCCGCCCATGATGTATTCGATGGCGTCTGAAGGGAGCATGGCTTTGCGGTAAGGCCTGTCAGAAGTCAGCGCGTCATATACGTCCGCGACGGAAATAATGCGGGCGAATTGTGTGATCGATTCACCCGATATACCGCTTGGATAGCCTTTTCCGTTAAACTGTTCATGGTGCTGCAGTGTCGCGATTTTTGAGTTCTCCGGGATATCGGCTGAGTCGAGCAGGTAGCGGTAACCGAGTTCGCTGTGTTTCTTGATCTCTTCAAACTCCTCCGGGGTCAGCTTGTCGGGTTTGTTCAGTATCTCTTTGGGTACGAACATCTTACCGGTATCGTGGATGAGCCCGCCGATAGAAAGCTCATAGATGATATCTTTGCTTAATCCCAGCGCGATGCCGAGTACGACGGATATCACCGTCACATTAAGACAGTGACTGTAGGTATAATCGTCAAAGTTCCTCAGGTCGATGATATTGATCATCGTCTGCTTATTATGTAATATTTCTTCTACAATAGTTCTTGCAAGCGATTTGATCGCTTTGATGTGCTTTTTAGCGTTGGTGGTATAATTGTTTTCAACGCTGAAAAACAAAAGCTGAAGTTCCCGCTTGGTTTTTAACCGCAGGTCGGGGCTGATCAAGTCGCTGATTTCGAGGCCGTCTGAAAGCTCATCGTTAATATACAGCCCCTGATAACCGAGATCGCCGATCTTACCGATCATGCGCTGCGATAAAGGCCTCTCTTTGCGCAGAAGTACGACGTTTCTCGATACCACCAGGTCGGCTGCAAGTTTGTCTCCCGGTTGAAGATTACGTGTTGCAATAAATCTCATATCTTGTTATTTTAATTCATTAGTCCGTTAATATCAAGAATTAAGCTGATACTCCCGTCGCCGAGTATAGTGCAGCCCGCCATACTCTTGATGTTGTCATAATTCTTCGCAATATATGAGGGTATGGGCTTTACCACGGTTTTTTGCTCGCCTACAAGGTCGTCCACAAACAGGCAGAATGTGCTCGACTGCGTGGCGACCAGCACAAGTATACCGTCGCTGATATTGGTGATGTCCGTCTCAATATCGAAAATTTTATGTAACCGCAGTATGGGGTAACACACACCGCGCAGGTAGATCATTTCGGTACCCGCAGGGTCTTTAAATACCTCTTTATTATCTACCTTGAACGAATTCTTGATGGAGAGCAGCGGCAGGATGTACGTAAAACTGCCAACCGATATGAGCATGCCGTCGATAATGGCAAGCGTCAAGGGAATGCGGATGGTGACACGCATGCCATGCCCGGGTGTGCTGTCCACCGATACGGATCCGCCCATCTTTTCGATGTTCTTTAGTGCCACGTCCATACCCACGCCCCGGCCGGAAAATTCGGTGACCTGATCGCGCGTGGAGAATCCGGGCATGAATATCAGCGAATAGGCTTCTTTATCGGTAATTTCAGACCGATCTTTGGTAATCAGACCTTTTTCAATGCCCTTATTGATCAATGCTTCGCGGTTTAGGCCGCGCCCGTCATCCGATATGGTGATGAGTACGTCACCGCCGGAGTTGCACGCGTCCAATACGATCTCGCCGGTCGGGTTCTTGCCGAGCTGCTGGCGTTCATCGGGGTGCTCCAGCCCGTGATCCATCGCGTTGCGTACAATGTGCATGAGCGGGTCGGAGAGGTTGTCCAGCACGTTTTTGTCGATCTCCGTATCTTCACCGATGATGACGAGCCGGGCTTTTTTATCGGTTTTAACCGACATATCCCGTACGATACGCTCCATTTTATGAAATGTAGCCGAAACGGGTACCATGCGGATGGACATGACGATATCCTGTAGTTCGTCGGTGAGTTTTCGCAGCTGTCGGGACGCTTTTTCGAAGCCTTCGAGTCGCAGATCGATGACTTCCGGATTTTTTGTGACGGTGGATTCGGTAATCACAATTTCCCCGACAATGTCCATCAGCATGTCAAGTTTATTTAGGTTTACGCTCATATAATTTTGTTTGAGCATGGTAGCGGTATCGGATGATTTTGACGAGGACTGTTCTTTGTTTTCACTGATTACAGAATGAAATGCTTTTTCCGCTTCCGCTGTACCGAGTTCTTTAAATTCAAGGCTCTGTATAAAGAAAGCTTCGCGTATTTTGCCTTCCAATATGCTTTTTTCTGTATCTGAGCTTATATAGAACGTGCATCCGTTTTGTACGATCTCGTCGGTGCTGTTCTCTCCCAGCAGATCCTTCGGTATGGTAACGATATCTGTACAAAGACCTTCAAGGGATTTGACGATGCCAAAAGCGCGGATGTTTTCCATCTTGCATTCCTTCTGGAAAAAGACTTTCGCCACATAGCAATGCCGGGACGTATCAAATTTGACAGGTACTTCGTCTTCCTGCGTTTCTTCCGGCGCGGGGACGTCCTTGCGGTTTGTGATGATTGTAAGATAATCGCGGATGTCCTGAATCGTTTTTGACGTGTCGCCGTCGGGGAGCCCGCCTCCCTGTATTTTTGCGATCTCCGCATTAATCATATCCAGCGTTTCAAATGTAAGCTTGCTGATACTGGGGTAGTCGTTTTTGCGGGTATTATGAGAGCGCATATAGTCGAATAAATCTTCCAGCGCATGTGAAAGATTTGCGATACCGTCAAAACTCATCATTGCGGACGAGCCTTTTATGGTATGCAGTATCCGAAATATTTCTCCGATTTGTTCGGTAGAAAATGAATTGGAGTTTTCACAGACCAACAGCAGTGATTCCAGTTTTTCAAGCAGCTGTGAATTTTCATAAAGATAAATATCGAGCATCGAATCGCCTGATGACATAACCGCACCTCCTTCAGTGTGTTTTACTACTTCAGATTATTAAGCGCAGCTAATATGATATCCTCTTTAAAAGGCTTAACGATAAACCCTTTCGCGCCGCACAAAACCGCCTCACGCACCATGCTTTCCTGCCCCATTGCGGAAATCATCACGACGTTTGCGGCCGGATCAATGGATAGAATTTTTTTCAGACTGGCCAGTCCGTCCATCTCCGGCATCGTGATATCCATTGTAATGATATCGGGAGACAGTTCCTGAAATTTCTGAATTGCTATTTTCCCGTTTTCGGCTTCACCGATGACTTCGAATCCATTCTTGCTCAGCATATTCTTGATGGATACTCGCATAAACGCGGCATCATCGACGATCAGTACCTTTTTCATAAATCCCTCCTGTTATCTCAATGAAAATATAAACCGCTAAAAGATTTTCAAACAACTAAAGAAGCCGCACGCATTTAGGAGATACCGTTCTTACCTGAAGAACGCTGCTTTCGCAGCAAAATTCAATAGACCTCCCACAGGTACCTCCAGTATCTTCGGCCGCGATTCTTATCGAATATTCACCCAGTACTTGCTTGCACATCTTAAGGTTTCGCACGCCTATATTCAAAATATCGGTATTGCACACTCTGTTAAACATATGTGCGCCGCCCGCAATTTTCGCAATCAATCTGCTGCGCGCAGCACTGGCCTGTACCATTTGGTTTATCAGCTCTGTGATCGCGGTATCTGCAAATTTAGCCGTATTGGTGACAGGAGCGTTTTTCGGCGCGCTTGGCAGCATGATATGTACCAACCCGCCTATCTTCACGACGGGATCGTACAGCACAAGGCCAATACATGACCCGAGCCCCAATGTGACCAATTTGTCCGGCGCTTTTGCAATTTTCTGCTCCGCAATACCGATCGTATAGATTTCCATATTAGTAGTTAACCATTTTTTGTATTAAAATTTTATATGATTCGATATCGGGTATCAGAAAGAAATGTCCAAACAGACTTCCTGATTCTTCGCTGAATTCTGTTTCCATGAACAATACATGGTCGCTGGCTTCTCCGTAGGCTACGGCTAAAAGGTTCATTACCGCACCCGCCATATCGAAAACCAGATCTGGCACCGATGCGTCAATTTTCAGGAAGGTCAGCTCAGATATTGCGGTAATGTACGAACCGATGAGCATGTTGGCCACCTCTTTGAGCGCCGAGGTTTCAATCTCCGCCTTTTCCGATTCAGCCATACCTTCTGTCATGCCGCCGACAATTGTCTGCGTAAGCGATCGGGCGTCCTTCTCGTCAAGAACCAGCAGTATATATCCGTTGATGTCCTCCGAAATGCGCACCAGAAGGCCCGCCACAACGTTTTCGGGGCCGTGCAGTATTTCGCAGATCTCACGGTATTCACACAGCTGCACACGCGGTACGCGTATCGTTACCGAGCGCGAAAGCAGCATCGAAAGCGCAGTAGCTGCGTGGCTTGCGCCGATGTTTTCAAGCTCTCTGAAAAAATCGAATTCTGTCGTATTGATATGGTTGTTATCAAACATATTAACCGCCTTCTGGCTTTGAACTCCGTGATACAATTATTATATCGTAATTTTTATATCGTAACTTTTGGGCATGCTGTTTAATTTTTTTATTAAACCGATAAATATTATATAATCGGTATCTGCCGGTCGGCTTTTTACCTTAATATACCGGCAGCGCAAATATGATCAGACAGGTGGCGTACAACCGTGGAATTCAATATCAGCGATACGGAATTTATAAGACGGGCGGGTGAAGCGGCCCAAAACCGCGTATTATCGCAAGGTATGCCGGAATTAAAGGACGGCGAGGTTTTTTCCGCGCAGATTACCCAGCTTGAAGGGGACGCGCTTACGCTGCGCATCGACGACGGGAGGGTAGTGCGCGCTACGTTCCAGGGGGACATGATATTTGCTCAGGGCGACATTGTTGAAGCCAGCGTCAGCAAAAGCGGTGAATACTGTGTACTTTATATGCTGAACATTTCGCACATGAGTATGCATAATACGGAGTCTGCGGCGCAGACAGTTCCGCAAAACGTGATTTCCGGAATGATGTCCGTACTGAGGCGCAATCCCGGGATGGATGCGGGTGTGGCTTTGTTTTTTGCAGAAAATAATATAGCCGATACCGCTGAAAACATATCCGCTTTTACAATGCTCTCTCAGGGTGTAGGTGTCAGCAGCCTTTTAGGGCGGATACTGGGAGCGATTGCACAGCCTGACGGCGAGGCGCAGTTTGTCGCTCCGCCAGCAACGCCTGAATCCGCAGATAGCAGTGTGCCTGGCGCAAGCGGAAACGTGCAGGCCAAGAGCGGCGAGGGAATCGCGCAGGGTGCCTCCACAGATGCTTTACCGGGCAGTACCGTTTGGGCAGAAAGTTTCTTTGAAACCGTAAATACTCCGATGGGAGACGCGCAGGCATATTCGATGCCCGTTCAACATACAAGCGGTCAAATGCAATTTGGACAAGGTCAGGCTCAAAACATACAGACGCAATCCGGGCCTGATTTGGCCGAAGCTGAGCAAACACCCGTAAAGGCGGCGGCACAAACGCAGTTTACACTTGCTCAGACGGGGACCGCGCAGGCACAGATCGCGCCCGCGCAGGAAAGGCCCGCGCGGACTGAACCCGCACCCGTGCAATCGGGTGGCGCACCGCAGGCGGAAGCCGAAGCGGCAAAAATGAGCGGCGCAGGGCTTATTGTGAAGATACCCGCGGAGGCAAAACCTGAAAATGCAGGTTTCCAGAATGCCACCGCAAAACCGCAGCAGGCTTTACAGTATGCAGAGCCCGCAACTGTCACAATAAAGGACGGTACCGTGCAAAACGGCCAGGATGCGCCCATGCAGAGCACAGCGCCGCAGAAGGAGAATACAACGCCGTCTGGCAGCGGCGCGGAAAAGACGGCAACAGGCGCAAATCAAGCGCTGGCCGGAGACGGAAAAGGCAGGGTGCCGGAGGATAATGCACGGATCGAGGGCGCCATTCGGAACATTTTTATCCGCCCGGACGCCCAAACGGGAAAGTCTGTGAAAAAATCTGTGGATGAGCTGCCGCAGACGATCAGAGCGCTAAAGTCTGCGATGGTTCAATCCGATATCAACAATAAGGAAGTATGCATTAAATGCACGGATCACGCGCTGAGGCAGTTGGAATTGTCAGATCGGACGGTGCCCTTCGAGTATATGCAGGTTCCGGTCGACACTCGCAATGGCACATACCAGACAGCCGAGCTGTTTGTGTTCCGGCGGCAGGGAAAACAAAATACGGCCGGGGATGCGGGATTCACGATACTGGTAGCGCTGGACACGCAGCACATCGGACGCGTGGAGACGCTGATAAAGGAAACGGGCGGCTCCGTATCGCTCGAGTTCCGGCTGGAGCAGCCGGATACAATGGAGATGTTTAGAAGGAACGAAAATGCACTAAAGGATTCGGTCGAGGCTGCCGGATACCGTCTGATGGGACTGCGCTACGCCGGCCTGGATGCAAAAACAACGGTGCTTAATGCGGCCGAGAGCGCGGGAATGGACGCGGGTGCTGCCAAAGAAGGCGTTGACGTGCGGATATGAAACGGTATAAATCATTCGCCGATGAAAAGGCGCGTGAGGCGGCAGCGCTGAAATACAACGCATTGAAGGATGCGGCGCCCCGCATTGTCGCGCTCGGCAGGGGATATGTCGCAGAGCGCATGGTGCAGGAAGCGGAGCGCAACCGCATTTCGGTAGTGCAGGATGAAAAACTTTCGCACGTGCTGCACCAGCTCAGCGTAGGCGACGAGATACCTGAAGCGTTGTACCAGGTGGTCGCCGAGATACTCGTGTTTGTATACCGCATGGACGGTAAAAGTGTTCCGGGACACGATATACCCGGTATGAATGGGTAAACATAGTTAAGGAGGTGCGGAAATGTCACTGACCATTGATAACAGTTCAAAGCTTTCCGGGTTGGCTTCAGGCCTTGAAACCGAAACCATTGTGGAAGGACTGATGAAGACCTACCAGACAAAGCTTGATAAGCAGTCACAGAGTATTACAAAAATGGAATGGACTGCGGACGCATACCGCGAGGTCAATACGCTGATCAAAAATTTCCGTTCAAGCTATATGAGCGTATTGTCCGACAAAAATATGATGACGAACAGCGCATACAACAGCTATGCGGTCTCGATGCTGACATCGACGAGCGCGGTTTCCGTTACTGCGTTGTCGTCTGCGGACGCGGGCAATTATACGGTGGACAGTATCACGCAGCTTGCGGCGGCAGCGTCGCAGACCGGGCTCAACGCATTTACCGGGACGTCGTACTCGAGCAGTACCACGCTGGCGGAGTTTTCTTTAGCGAACAAGTTTACTTTTGATGGAAATAACATGCTTTCGTTTTCGATCAACGGGAAGGAATTTACTTTTACAAGTGAGACGACGATCGGGGACATGATAAAACAGGTCAATTCATCCGGCGCGGGGGTTACAATGAAGTACAGCAGCCTCGCGAAAGGCTTCTCGATTACCGCCAATTCGACCGGAAGTGCGAGTAGCATCGAAATCATCAACAATTCGGGAAACGCATTTTCGGGGGAGAACAGTGCGCTTGGTATTTCTGAAGGAGTCTATTACGGGCAGGACGCTCAGTGTGTCATCAACAAAATACCGGTTACGCAGTCGAGCAATAAATTTACCTTAGACGGGGTTTCCTATACGCTGAACGCCGAGTATACGTTAGAAACGCCCATACTGTTCACCGTCAGCCAGGATTACGAGAGTACAGCCGACAAAATTGTATCGTTCAT
>CAZLRM010000004.1:0-29067 GCA_964561895.1 uncultured Christensenellaceae bacterium
ACAAAGAAAGAAGAGACTTTCTCATATGTTTATTTAGTGCTTATCTTGTGCGGTTATATATTCCAATGGTACGTTAAGCCATTTGGCAAACTCATCATTTGTGGGATATGAGGCTGTTTTTACGATCTCCCCGTCAACAACAATAGCGGGCAGCGCATCAGCCCCTTGCTTTCTCAAAAGTGTGCTTATTTTAGCATTTACCATAAACGCACGGGGCGTATTTGAAAGGCCATACCTTTCAACAATAATCCCTCTTTTCTTGAGGTTGTTTACCACTGCCGCTACTCTCATAAGTTCGGGCTTGGGTGAAGGCCCGCATACACCTGTCGGGCAGCACATCGCGGGATCGTAAATTGCCATTTTACCCATTTGAAACATCTCCTTATTTATGATTTATTATCCGATTCTGCAGCCTGGGCAGTTTTTTTTTGTTCTCCGATTCGTATAGTTTCCTCTTTTTTCTCAAGCCCATCTTTCCCTACATTAGGTTCAGGAAACCATCTCGTCGTATTGTTTGAGATCCGTACCAAAATAAGCATAACGGGAACTTCGGTGAGCACTCCAACAATGGTAGCAAGCGCAGCCGGTGATTTGAGCCCGAACACGGATATCGCTACGGCCACGGCCAGCTCAAAGAAGTTGCTTGCTCCTATCATTGCCGCGGGCGAAGCTACATTATGCGGCAGTTTCCATGCCTTGCTCCAGAAATAAGCGGTGAAGAATATCAGGAACGTCTGTATTACCAGTGGAACCGCTATAAGCAATATGTCTAACGGCTGCTCGACGATAGTCTTGCCCTGGAAAGAGAAGATTATAACTAATGTCAGCAGAAGTCCTATAATCGTGACATTGTTGAACTTCGGTATGAACTTCTTTTCTAAGTACTCTTTTCCTTTTCTTTTTGTAAGTATGCTGCGCGTCAGCCATCCTGCCCCAAGGGGAATAACTACAAAAAGAGCAACTGACAGGAAAAGGGTTGCCCATGGAACGCCAACGCCTTGCGCGTTTATGCCACCAAACATAAAAAGCAAACCAACTATAGGCGCGAATAAAGGAAGTATTATTAGATCGTTTGTAGCAACCTGTACCAGGGTGTGCGCGGCATTACCTTTTGTAAGGTGGCTCCATACAAACACCATAGCTGTACATGGCGCGGCGCCAAGAAGAATAGCTCCGGCGAGGTAATCTTTTGCCAGGTTTTCAGGCATTATGGATTTGTAAATAACAAAGAAGAATAAATACGCAAGTGCAAACATTGTGAAAGGCTTTATCGCCCAATTTGTGACCCAGGTTACGACTAACCCCTTAGGGTTACGGCCTACGTTCTTAATGCTGGCGAAATCCACTTTCAACATCATCGGGTAGATCATTAGCCATATTAGTATGGCGACGGGAATGGAGACGTTGTAATACTCAAATTGTCCTAGGAAACTTGGAACCCCGGGAAGATATAATCCGATAATAACGCCAACTGCCATACAAAGTATTACCCATACGGATAAATACTTTTCGAAGAAACCGATCCCTTCCAGTTTATGTTTTTCCATCCTTCAACCTCTTTCAACATAATTTTTACAACGATCCGCTGACTTCTGTTTTTTGCCTTTTTTACATTCGTTACAAATACAATCATCTTTCTGAGAAATGATAATGGATAAAAAGCTTATCAAATCCGTTGTCTTGTCTGGATTTAAGCTATAATTCATCCATGCCCCTTCTCGCCTGCCCACTACAATGCCACACTGGGTTAAAACTTTCATGTGATATGATAATGTCGGCTGTGAAAACTCAAAATTCTCTAGAATATCACACGCGCAAAGCTCTCCACATGATAACATGTCAATAATTTTTAATCGGGCTTCATCTGATATTGCTTTGAGCACGGGTGCATATTCTGCATAGCAGTAGGCCATTTTATCACCTCCATATCTATATAGAATAAAATCTATAACATAGATAAACTTCTATATGAGTATTATATGCAATAGAAATTATTAATGTCAACAGTCTTAAATAGATTTTTGTTTCACTAAGCTAAGAAATTTATTCTTTTAAGCTTTGTAATAACTTTTTACAGCAATCATTATGTTCCAACAGATAGTTCAATTTTTCAAGGTCTTCAATGTATTGATTATCATTCTTCCACAGATGTATTAATGCATCAAGCAACTCAATAAATTGGTCCTTAAAGCCCTTGCCAATGCTATAGAAACACCATTGAGCTATTCTTCTGCAAGTTATTATGCCAGAATTGCGTAGCCTGGTAAGATGCTTTGAAACGTTATACTGTGGGATATTTAATGTCTCTTCTATCATACAAACACAGAGTTCTTGTCTGGTCAACAGATTAACTATCCTTAATCTCGTTTCGTCACCCAGTATGTTTAAAACATATGGTAGCCGCATTTTCATCATCCTTTTAATCTGTTTTATTAGAATTATATTTTTACCCGGATCGAATAATGTTGGATTTCCTCATATGCTTTGTAACGCATATGAGCGGTAAGGCATATCGTAAAGTATAAAACAAAAAGGAGGTAACCATCAATGAATGGTTTTTTGGGAGGCGATTGTTCCTGCATATGGATAATTCTGCTCCTGTGCTGCTGTTGCGGTAATGGCTTTGGCGGCCTGGGCTTTGGCGGCAAAGAATGCTGCGATGGCGGCGGCGGTTTTGGTGGATGTGGTGGGATTCTGCCTATAATTCTACTGCTTTGCTGCTGCTGCGGGAACGGTTTTGGTTTCGGCGGCGGCCAGAAGTGCTGCTAACATACTAAATACTAAAATCCATAATGCGTCCTCCCGCAATAAGAATGCCTTTTTGGGCATTCTTTTATTAAATTCATATAAACCACTTTTTACTATATTAAAATAATAATCTTTCTACTTGTTTAATGCTTCCACATTTATCTATTAGCTTTTTATCTGCATCAGAAAATTCGGGCTTATCTCCAAGGCTGTCAGATATGATCCCCAGAATACTTCTGCTGTGATTATGTATTATTCTTGCTCAATCTACCCTCGACATCAATACCGCGCTCTCAACGTGCGTCGTCTGCGCAAACATGTCCACGCACCGCACCGCCTGCACCGCGTACCCGCCCGCGCGGAATACCGCCGCGTCCCTCGCCAATGTGGCTGCATTGCACGATACGTAAACCACCCGCTTCGGTGCAGCTTTGATCATCGCATCTATTAAAGCTTTGTCGCAGCCCTTGCGCGGCGGGTCAAGAATCACGATATCCGGCCTGCCCATTGTGCGGATGCCCTCATCCGCCATCTCTCCCGCGTCGCCCACAAGGAACCGCGCGTTGTTGATTCCGTTTCGCTCCGCGTTATCCCGCGCATTTTCCACGGCCTCCGCCACGTACTCGATACCCAGCACCGCTTTCGCACGTTTCGCCGCCAGCAGCGATATCGTGCCGATGCCGCAGTACAGGTCAAACACCACATCTTTTTTGGATATATCGGCAAAGCCCAAAGCGATATCATAAAGCTTTACGGACTGGGTGTGGTTCACCTGAAGAAAGCTGCTTAATCCCGCGCGAAAGCTTAAGTCTTCGTACCTCTCCGTAATGTACGCGTCGCCCCAAATCACGCGGCTTTTACCGCCCAGTATCGCATTGCCCTTTTCGCGGTTGACGTTAAGCACGATGCTTTTAATACCCGGTACGCTTTTGAGTGCCGCAATCAGCGGCGCTTCGTCCACCTTGCCGCGCACGACGATACCCGCCATGATTTCGCCATTGGAGCTCTGCCGCACTACGATATGCCGCAGCGTACCGGTATCGCGCTGCTCATCGTATGCCTTAACGCTGTTCTCCCTTGCCCAGCCAACGATGGCGTCCTTCACCGCATTGAGCGCTTCCTTCTGTATGCCGCAGTCCGCCACGGCCAGCCGGTGGCTGCGCGGAGCGAAAAAACCTGCGCTTACCCCCTCCTTTGTCAGCGCAACGGGGAACGCGGCCTTGTTGCGGTAGCTTCGCGTTTCGTCCGAGGGCTCGATCTTGGGCAGATCGATGTCAATGCCGCCGATGCGTTTGAAGCATTCGCGCACGTAGTGGCGCTTATATTCAAGCTGATCCTCATAACGCAGATGCTGCAGCGTGCAGCCGCCGCACTGCTCGAAAACAGGGCAAAAGGGCGTGACGCGCCCCTCCGCAGCGCTGTGAAGCTGCGTAAGCCTGCCCACTGCATAGCTTTTCGCCACCTTGATAATGCGCGCCGTCACCGTTTCGCCGGGCAGCGAGCGCGGCACAAACACCGCCATGCCTTCATAATGGCCGACGCCCGCGCCTTCCACGGTCAGGTCTTCGATATTGAGTTCGATGTCTTCGTTCTTTTTAAGAATTTCCATACCGGCATTATAACCGATATTCGGGAAAACCCCAAAGCTTTTTGCCTATACGATATACGCGATCTTCGCCTCTGGCAGATACCGCGCGATTTTCTCGCGCAGAAACGCTGACACGCGCTGCTTCACTTCCTGCGTGTAGCCGTAGCGCGCGCGCCCGCAAAAAGCCATCGAGGCGGGATCGTACAGAGGCACGGCGTTCGGAAACGCCTGTTCGTTGACGCCCTTCGTTACCATGCCATACGTCATGAATATGATCTCGAGCGGTACGCCGCAGAGGATTCCGGGGTCAAGCCGTTCCGCCATCGCACGAAACAGCTCCTCGTACATGCGCTCATAGCCGTCCAGCAATATCACGGGCGCTACGAGTATGCCCACGTCATAATGCGCGCGGTACAGCTTATTAAGCGCTTCGATACGCTCCATCAGCCCGGAAGTACCCAGCTTGTGGCCGTCCACCCACACCATTTCCTTATCCGCGTATTTCTCCATCAGTTCTTTGCCAAGCTTATAGTTCTCGCAGCCTTTCTCAATATACAGCTTCTCTGGTTCAAACGGTTTCATATCATCCTCCGCAATTAGCTTTGCACCGCGCGGCGATAACATGCATCGCTCTGATTCGGTATATAAAAAAGGCAGAAGGCCTTGTAACCATCTGCCCTTTTTTGTTCCGTGCTATCCTTTTACCCGATGCCGTATACCACGGTAACGTTCGCCGCTACCTCCAGCTCGCCCGCCGAAACGGGTGTCATGCTGTCTGCTTTCACGCTTTCCGCAGCAGCATATTCGTACATCGGCGCATAGCTGTAGCCTCCCTCCGATACCTGAAGCACACCGCTGATGGAAAATTTGCCTGCCGTGGCCAAAGTATCCGCCTTACCTTTGGCTTCCTCCATCGCTTTGGTCAGCGCGTCGTTGTAATACGCGTCCTCGTCCTCGAGCGTAAACTGTATGGAGAAGTCGGTATTCGCGCCGGCTTCCGCCGCGATGTCGATGATCTCTCCCACGCGGGCCAATTCGCGCACGGAGATGCGCACGGTGTTGGTCACCTCGTACGCAGTGATCCTGCCGTTGCCGCCCTCGCTGTAATCGTACATCGGGTATACGGAATATCCAATCGTATCGATATCGTCCTCGGTCAGACCCGCGGCTTTGAGCGCAGCATACACCGCGTTCATCGCCTCGCTGTTATCGCTCTGCGCGTTCCCGGATTTTTTGTTCTGCGTCACCACGCCCGCGGTCACGTAGGCGATGTCCGGCATCACTTTGATCGTGCCCGTCGCGCTCACCGAAACGCTGTTGATCGGCGTATCGTCGTCGTTTAGGGTCACCGTAATCGGCTGGGTCTGCGCCGTTCCGCTTGCACCCGGGTTTACCGAGCAGCCCGCAAGCAGTGCGGCCAAAACCAATATCCCGATAGCAAGCGCCGACTTATTCACCGTCTTTTTTCTCGTTGTCATTTTGTTTCTCCTCCTTCGGAGGCGCATTCGGCGTTGTGTTATTATAATACGGGAATCCAGTCAGCGGGTCGTAATAGACCCCCGATGCCTTCGCGGCTTCCGCTCTCTTTGCTGCTTCTTTCGCACGTTTCTTTTTGGAACGCTTCACCAATATAACAGTGGGTACAATTATAATGGCGAGTACAATCCACACGGGTATGCCCCCGATCAGAAATACAAGCAATTTTTCGCCGATGTCGGCCAGCACATTGAGCACAGAGTAAAATCCAGACGAGATGCGTTCTCCCAGTGTCTTCGGCGACGATGGTTTCACCTCGCTGATCACTTGCACCTCCTGCAGCGTGATCGTTACCGTGGAATAGTCGATCAGGCTGTCATAATCGCGCAGGTTCATCTCAAGCGACTGTATCTCGTAGGAAACATCCGCAAGCGCCTGCTCCAGCTCAATGATGTCCTCCATCGTCGCTGCTTTCTCCAGCAGCGCCTGCAGCCTCCCCTCGCGCGTGCGCAGCGTCTTGAGCCTTGTCTCTGTATCAAAATACTGCAGTGAAATATCGTCGCCGTTGACCGAAGTGTTGATCGTTTCGCCGAGCCCGCCGAGAAAACTCATAAACTCGTCAAATTTGTTGCTCGGCACGCGCAGCGTCATCTGTGCGGTGCGCCCGGTGTCCTGCCATTCCTCCGGCTCTGTGCCGGAAACGGACAGGTTTTGCACATACCCTTTCATCTCGCTCAGCTTGCTTAAGATTGCGTTATAATCTTTGCTGTAATTTTCGGTCTGTGTGTTGATTGTGCCGTAGTATACGATCTTGCGGTTCACGCCGGGCTCGAGCAGCGAGCTTTCATAATCCGCCGTGTTGCCCGCCCCGCCCGATTGAGGCTGTGCCGCTTCCTCGGCGGCTTGGTCATAGCCCTCTTCCGCGCTCGCCTCCGCTTTTTCCCCATCGTATGCGGGCGCGCCCGCAACCTCTCCGCCTTTGCTTTCATCCATACCGGTCGATGACCCGGCAGCGCATCCGGACAAAAGCATCGCGATGACCATCACCGCCGATAAAACCGCCAACCACCATTTTTTCATGGTTTACCTCCCATTTTTTCCCTTCGCCTCGCGGCTTTCGGGCTAATACAATCAGGCTATTAAAAATGCGTCCGATCCTTGCTGAACCTAAGACGCATTCATGAACCAATTTGTTCCCTTACCCTTCAAACAGCAGCTCTCTCAGCCTTTGCCGGCCGCGGCTGATACGCGATTTGACAGTACCTATGCTGACGTGTATGCTCTCCGCGATTTCCTCGTAGGAGAGCCCGGTGATATCGCGCAGCACCACCACCGCCCTGTGCTCGTCCGAGAGCATTTGTATCGCCTTTTGGATATCTTCGCTTCGCTCCACGGACAGCGCGTACGCTTCGGGCGCATCCCCCGCGGTGTCCTCCATCGGCATACCGTTTTCCATCGCGTATTCCAATGATATCGGCGCGCGCTTGCGCTTTCGCAGGCCGTCCATGCAGGTGTTGACGGTGAGCCGGTAAACCCACGATGAAAACGACGCTTCGCCCTTAAACCCTTTGACGCTGCGGTATATTTTGATCAGCGCTTCCTGCGCCATATCGGCGGCGTCGGCCTCGCTGCCCATCAGCCGGTAAGCGATATTGTACACCTTTTTTTCGTACGCCAACAGCAGCTCTTCCAAAGCGTTACCGTCCCCATTTTGCGCACGCCTGATGGTGATCGCTTCGTCCGCGAGCATACTTAAAAACTGCCCTCCGCCTTTGATATATGCGAATTATACATGATTTTCCGCTGCCATGCAAAGTATTAATTCTAAGGACACACTGATTCAATGAGGTTTTTCGGATTGGCGAGATGGTTTTGCGCACTGCAAGGAATGAAACCGCAGGAATAGCGGCGCTATTTCAAGGTTTCGTGACGCAGCAGGGCACAAAATCCAGCCGCCAAGGCGGCATACCGAATTAATCAGCGTGTCCCTAACGATTTCGTCACGAGGGTTTTACTTGACAGCAGATGTGCATTCATTGTAAACTACATTATACGTTTGTGGTTTACAACCCGGGGGCATTATGAAGTTACGTTCTCTGATACTCTGCGCGCTGTTCGCGGCTCTAACCGCCGCGGGTTCGTTCCTGCGCATCCCCATACCGGGAACGATGCTCGTGTTCACGCTGCAGACATTTTTCGTTTTCCTGTCGGGCTTTCTGCAGGAACCAAAGTACGCCATGCTGTCCCAGGTCGTCTACATCGCCGTGGGGCTGCTGGGGCTTCCCATATTTTCCGCCGGAGGCGGAGTGTCCTACGTGCTCACGCCCTCGTTCGGTTTCCTCATCGGCTTCATCGCCTGCGCGGGGCTGCTAAGCACGCTGGCGCGTAAGGGCTTGGCCTCGCCGGCCGCCGAAAAAGAACACCGTTTGCGGCGCTTCGCTCGCATCGGCGCCTGCGGCCTTGCCGCGATCATCGCCATGTATATCATAGGCATCGCCTATATGTATGTCATACTGAACTTCTACCTCGGTAATCCCAAAACGCTGGGCGAGGTTGCCCTCGCGGGCACGGGCGTATTCGTATTCATCGATATCGCCAAGCTCGCCGTCGCGCTGCCGCTTGCGGCGGCGGTAATACGGCGGCTGCCCATGGCATCATCCGGCTCTCCAAAGAAACACCGGAATGACGGTTAAAGTAAAAGGCTGCCGGAACACCGGCAGCCCTATGTTCATGGAATAGTTTAGTTTCTTTTCTCTGCTAAACCGTAGATAACCGGGATCTTGAATATGCTGCCCTGAACCGCCTTGATGATGCAGATGATTACGAGCGCAAGATACCCGATAGAAACCAAAGTGCTGACTATGCTCAAAAATCCCGCGAAGCCCCATGCGCCTGCAAACAAAACAATACCGCTGATGATGCTGATTATAATAACTACCGCCCAGACGAAAATGCCTAAAAACAATGACTGCCACGCATGCGTGCGTACCTCTTTATCGTCTTTGATCATAACCAAAACAATGATAGCGCTGATGATACTTAAAAGATATGCGAACCAGCTTGCCGTTTTTTTGTCCATCACGAAACCTCCAATATATTATTTTTTAAGCCTTGTTGTATTCATATTACTATATACAGATATCTAATGTAAACCTCTTTTTTAACGATTTGGGCGTGTTTTTGGCCTGTAAAAAACAAACACTGCTTTTACGTATCGGCCTTACCAATCAGCCATTCCGCCACGGTATCCAGCCGCATGCCGTGAGATGCCTTCACGAGTACGGTGTCTTTGGGCTGAATCAGAGACGGCAGCGCGTCCAAAAGCTGCTCCTTGTCGGCAAAATGCCGCGCGTCGCCGCCCTTTTGTTTCGCGCCCTCACAGATGTGCCCTGCCAGTGCTCCCACGCAGAGGATTAAGTCGATACCCGCATCCGCCGCACATCGCCCGATATCATGGTGGTATTGCGCTTCGTTGCAGCCCAATTCAAACATATCGCCGAGTATGCAAACCTTGCGCCCTTCCGCTTTCGCCAGAATACCGATGGAAGCGGCCATAGAGGACGGGTTTGCGTTGTAGGCGTCGTTGATAACCGTAACGCCCGCCGCCTCGACGATATGCATCCGGCCTGAAATCGGCTGATAAGCGCTGATCCCGGCCTGTATCCGGTCTTCGCCGACGCCTGAAAGCATACCCACAGCCAGCGCCGTCAGCGCGTTTGTCACCATGTGACCGCCGGGGCAATGGATATACAGCGGGATCCTCTTTCCTTCAAAACAAGCCGTAAAACGGGTTCCGCAAAGCCCCATGTCGGTTATGTCTTCGGCGCGCATAGAGTTATGTGCGCCCAGGCCCACGGTGACCACATTGGAATGTTGGGACGCGAGTGCCGCGAGCAGCGGATCATCCCCGTTCACGACGATATGCCCGCCCGGCTCCATGAATTCGAGCATTTCGGTTTTGGCCTGAAGTATGCCCTGCTTTGAACCAAGAAACTCGATATGCGCTTCGCCGATATTTGTAATTACACATATTTTCGGGCGAACGATGCGCGCGAGGCTGCGTATCTCGCCGAAATGGTTCATACCCATCTCAATGACGGCGGCCTCGTGGCATTTCTCCAGCCTGAATACGGTGATCGGCACGCCTGTCTGGTTATTGAGGTTGCCTTCGTTTTTGAGTAAGCGATATTTTTGCTCCAGCACGCCCGAAACAAGCTCTTTCGTGGTCGTCTTTCCGGCGCTGCCCGTGATGCCCACAACGGGTATGTTAAAAAGCGAACGGTAAAACGCGGCGATCGCCTGAAATGCGTCCAGCGTGGACGGCACGAGTATGCACGGAGTGCCCGATGCGGGCAGCCTTTCCGCTATGCAGCAGATAGCCCCTGCTTTAAGCGCGTCTTCGATATAGTCGTGCCCGTCAAATCGTTCGCCTTTGATCGCAACGAATACAAATCCGGGCGCAACCGCCCGGCTGTTGATCGTCACGCCTGTGATGTCCGCCTCCAACAGGTCCGTGTTTCCTCGGTACTCCCCGCCGCAGGCGGCAAGCGCCTGCTTCAGTTTGAAAGAAACCATCGCTCCGCCTCAATTCTGCGAAAATCTTTCCAGCGACAGCCGGATGATCTCTTCGCATAGCTGCTCGTACGATATCCCCACGGCCTTGGCCTCCTGCGGCAGCAAGCTTGTCGGCGTCATGCCGGGCAGCGTGTTCGCCTCAAGGCAATAGATACCGCCGTCCCTGCCGAGTATGAAATCGACGCGTGAATATACGCTGAGCCCGAGCGCCTTGTGCACACTCAACGCCGCCTGCTGTATCTTCTTCGTGTTCTCTTCATCAAGCTTCGCCGGGCAGACCTCTTTGGTCATACCGGCCTGATACTTGTGCTCGTAATCGTAAAACCCTTCGTTCGGTATAATCTCCACAATCGGCAGCGCCCTGCCGCCGAGTATGCCGCTTGAAAATTCCCTGCCTTCAATAAACGCCTCGACGAGTATCTCGTCCTCATATTTCAGCGCGCCATCCACCGCCGCGCGCAGTTCTTCTTTCGTCTCCGCCTTCGTCACGCCCACGCTGGAGCCTCCCGAAACGGGCTTGACGATGAGCGGCAGCGAAAATTCCGCCGCGATATTCGCGCTTTGCTCCCTCGTATATACCTTACCCCTCGCCATGTTGATACCGCTGCTTAAAAAAATCTGCCGGGACATGCCTTTATGCATCGCGAGCGCGCTGCCGAGATAGCCCGAGCCTGTATATTTGATGCCCATCACATCGAACACCGCCTGCAGCTTGCCGTTCTCGCCCGACTCCCCGTGCAGCCCCAAAAATACGATATCCGCCGCGCGGCACAATTCGATCACGTTTTTGCCGATCTCGCCATAACCGCTGTCTTTGCGCATCGCGCGAATCTTTTTAAGATCCGGCGCCTGCGCGGGCACCGTATAGGGCTCAAGCTGCCCGGATACGGCAAACGCGTCGCGGATATTCGCGGGGACTTTTTCCATACCAAAAAAAAGATCGACGAGTATAGCGCCATGCCCGCTGCGCCGCAGCGCGTTGCATATGAGCGTGCCGGACGTCAATGACACATCGCGCTCGGTGCTGAGGCCCCCGGCCAAAACCACAATATTCATAATAATTACCCACCTTCTCCATTATAAGCTGAGCTGTATCAGGCGCTGATTTTTAGTACTTGTGTTAATCATCCATATGCGCTTTGGTGTCGATTATACATGGAAGCGCTCCTGCGTTCAAGGCGTGTTTTGCTCTTTATTACGGTCCGTTTTTTCGGCTCGCCACATTACGAGCGCGTCCTCTGTCGGGTTGGTATAGTAGCTGCGGCGGTAGCCCACGCTAAAAAAGCCGAATCGCCTGTACAGCCGCATCGCGGCTTCGTTGGAGCGGCGCACCTCCAGCGTATAGCTGCGTACCTCTTCGGGTGCCACAGAGAACAGCGTTTCCATGAGCTTTCGCCCGATGCCCTGCTTTCGGTACTCCTCCAGCACAGCCATGTTCATGATATGCCCCTCGTCCAACACAATATGGACCCCTGTAAACCCAACCACGCGCGCGCCCGCAAGCGCTACCACATACATCGCACCGGGGTTGTCGCAAAGGTCGTACTGTATCGAATTGAGCGACCACGGTACGCAAAAGCAGCTTACTTCAACGAAATAGATGCCGTCCACGTCGGTTTTCTTCGCCAGCCGGTATTCAATGTCCATCCGTCTGCCCTTCCCGTGCATCAAACAAGCGCTCTGCCTGCGTCTCGCGTAAGTAAAACGGTTCAAGCGAATAAGCGTCCCCGCGTGCGTCTCGCCCGTACATCGCAAGCGCAGCCAGTCCCACCGAGCCCGCGCGCTGCAGTGCGATACCCGGCGGCGCAACGCGGAAAAACTCCGACGCGACGCGGATATCCGCGGCGTACCGTAGCGCGGCATCCCCGCAGAAAACTGTACTTTGCCCCTTGAGTTCCTCCAAAAGCGCCGTAAGCGCCAGGGCGCGGTATTCGCCGGAGCGCTCACCGTTTTTATATACTGCCGTATACACCTCTCCGCGCCGCGCGTCAATGATCGGGCAGACGGTTTCATGCGTACCGCTCACGTTGATATAAAGCGCGTCAAGCGTGTTCACGCCGATCGCGGGTTTCCCCGAGGCATGCGCAAAAGCTTTGATGAGCCCCGTGCCGATGCGCAGCCCCGTAAACGAGCCGGGGCCGATGGCACACGCGAAAAGATCGATATCGCGCACGGAAAGCCCAGCGCTTTTAAGGCACGTGTCCGCCATGGGCGCAAGCGTTTCGGAATGCGTTTTTTGATTGTCCACATAGATTTCAGCCAATATGCGCTCGCCTTGAAGTATCGCCGCCGAACACACGTTGCCGGAGGAATCCACCGCGAGTATATTCATAGCCTTAGGTCCTCGATTTCGATCACGCGCGGGTCCGCGCCCGTGCCGGAGAGCATGATGCGGATGCAGAACGGCAGCCTTTTGGCTCTCTCCGCCCATTCGATCACGCATATACCCGTGCCCAGCGTATCGTAAAAGCCGATATGGTAAAGTTCTTCCTCTTCCTCGATGCGGTAAAGGTCGAAGTGGTGAAGCGTAAATGCGCCTTTATAGGTTTTTTGCAATGTAAACGTCGGGCTGGCCACCTCTTCCGTAATTCCAAGCCCCTGCGCGATGCCTTTGGCGAATACCGTCTTTCCCGCGCCTAAGCTGCCCGTGAGCGCGACGATATCGCCCTCTTTTAGGCTTTCCCCGAGCGCAGCGCCAATCGCGCGCGTTTCATCCGCGCTGCGCGTTTCAAACCTGCCAACCATGTCCGTTCCCTTTCCTCTGGCAGTATACCCGAAACGCAAAGGGAATGCAAATTTCAGCGGTACTTGTGCAGCAGCGGCGAAAGCGGCTTATAGAGCAGCCCGGTCACGAGGCAGACAGCGAGGCATTTCACGACATTGAAGGGTATGACGGCGAAGAGAACATACGTCCATACGCTGTTGATGCCCGGATTGACCGCGGACGCGACGTCGATGATCGCTTCCACCGAGGAACCGAAAAACAGCACTGCGTAAAAAGGAACCAACACAAATACGTTCATCAAAGGCCCGGCGACAAAGGACATCAGCGCGCTGCCCGATACCATGCCCCAAACCGCCCCCTTGCGCGACTTATGGTATTTGTAGACCAGCGAAGCGGTCAGCACGAGCGAAGCGCTGATGATAAAGTCCGCGATTTCGCCCACGCCCATCGTGGAGGAAAACGGCAGATAGATGAGATTCTTGATGAGCAATATCGCCGTTCCGGCAACCGGCCCCAGCGCGAAGCCGCCGATCAGCGCCGGTATGTTGCTGAAATCCAGCTTTAAAAACCCCGGAAGCAGCGGCAGCGGCGTCTCCAGAAAACGCAGCCCTGTGGAAATTGCGGCCAGTACGCCTGCGATCACAATAAAACGCAGCCTGCGCGATGCGGCGGATCGATCTGACATGGCTTTCCCTTTCCTTCGGGACAATAAAATGCCCCGAAAAGCTCCGGGGCATCAAAACACATTAAAGAAACGTGTTGCTTCTCCCATCCAGACTGTACTGTCGGTCACGGAATCGCACCGTGTCAGCTTGCGCTTGCGGACTGTTACCGCCGGTCAGGGAATTTCGCCCTGCCCCGAAGACAAACATTATTCATTCGATGCGATTATGATACATCACAATTATGCAATCGTCAAATGGTAATTGATGCGAAGCCCCCGCTTGTTTTGTTATTATGATTCATATGCCAAACTTTTTAAGTATGAGTCAATCCGCGCCCTTTAAAGCGTTCAAGTACGCCTGCGCGCCTGCAGCGCCGTCAAACACACGGCCCGTTTCCAGCACCTCCTGCTCGCCTTTTTCTATGCTGTCAAATCCGATGTGGATCAGGCGGAACACACGCTGCTCATCCGTGCCGGATTTCGTGCAGAATATCGCAAGCTCGTCATCGTGTTTTTTCAGTATATAATGCTCCGGGCAATAGCACGCATATCGCATCTTCAGCTCCGCGCGTTTTGAATCGAACGAGACGATGCGCGCTTTCGGATACTTCTGCTGCAGCTGCGTAAACGTAAGCCCCGCCAAATCTTCGTCCACCGGCGCTTCCGCTGTTACCGTATGAGTGCACATTTCGTATTCATAAACCCATCGCACCGTCGCGTTTCTCGATATCTTTACGTTGTCTTCCCCCGCGGCCGCGGCCTGCGTCGCTTCGCTTTGCTCGCGCAGGCGCGGTTCTCCGCGCGCCAGCGTATAGCCCGTAATGCCCGCGCCCATAAGCAGCAGCACCGATATCAGCAATGTCACATGATGATGCCTGCGCAAAAAAATACCCCTCCGAACTTTATGTTCCTCGGGGATAGTTCTTTGTAGTTCGCGCCGCGTTTATTCGCTTACATTACGGCGTTATGATACACGTTCTGCACGTCGTCGTCGTCCTCCAGCATATCCAGCAGCTTCTGCACGCTCTCCTGCGTCTCTTCTGAAACGTCCACCGTGTTGGAAGGCACGAGCTGTACGTCCGCCTCGGCGAAGGTAAGCCCCGCTTTTTCCAGCGTTTCGCGCACCGCGGAAAACGATGCGGTATCGGTAATCACCTCGAGTATATCGTCGTCCGCCTGTACGTCACCTGCACCCGCGTCGATCGCCATCAGCATTACCTCGTCCTCATCGACGCCATCCGTCTTTTCAATCGCGATCACGCCCTTGCGTTCAAACATCCACGCCACGCAGCCCGTCGCGCCCAAGGCTCCGCCGTTTTTATCGAAGCAATGGCGCACCTCGCTCGCCGTGCGGTTGCGATTATCGGTCAGCGCTTCCACGATCACCGCGACGCCGCCCGGGCCGTAACCCTCGTATGTAATGTTTTCGTAGTTGATGCTGCCAAGCTCGCCCGCCGCTTTCTTGATGGAACGCGTGATGGTATCGCCGGGCATGTTGTTCGCGCGCGCCTTTGCAATCACGTCTTTAAGCCGGGAATTGGCATTGGGATTATCCCCGCCCTCCTTCACCGCCACGGCAATCTCACGGCCGATCTTGGTGAATATCTTGCCGCGCTTGGCGTCGGTGCGCTCTTTTTTATTTTTAATGTTAGCCCATTTTGAATGTCCTGACATACCGCTCTCCCTGTTTTTTCTTTTTATCCGTCGACATCATAGCATAAAACGATTCCGCATTCAATCCCGAACTTAAGTGATCAGCTTATTCACCGGCACTGGGCAGAAGGTTTAAAAGCTGGTCCTGCGTCCCCTGAAAATAATTCTGCGGAACATCGCCGATGATAATCGTATCCGATATGAGCACTTGAGAAGATATATCCACCGATTGCGCGGCGTTGCCGACCACAATCCTCACGGTTGCCGTCAGCACGATGTATATTTTGTGCCTCGTCTGGTTGATACCCGCGTCTTCAAATTCCGTCTTGAACTCAGTCACCACAGAGCCGACCGGCTCGATCTTGACGTTGATGGACGGGCCGCGGCCGGTTAAAAGCTGTCCGCCGATGACAGTGCCTATGGGTATGCTGATCCCCTGTTCGCCGATATTTATAATCTTGTCCTGTGCGCAGTTTGCCGTTTTAGCGGCCAGATTGTTCATCTGCGTCGTATTGGCGGATATCAGCGTGATTTTACCTTCGTTATCCTTCACGATGTTGATAAGATCGGTATACACCACTCCGTTGCCGACCGTTTGCTGTACCGCCTCATTGAGCGACTTAACGCCTATCGCGCGCAGCCGCGCCTCCGTGAGGCTCAGTATCGATGGCCGCACCGCATTGTCGATCAGCAGATACCCCAAGAAAACGAGTATCAGCAGCGCGATAACGATCCACTTTCCGAATTTTTTACGCCTGTATGCCATACGACCACCCTTGATATACACTATGCGCCGCGCCTCGGAGCGATACACCGGTGCACACCGCAAATCCGCACGAATTGTAAATAATGCATTGCATGGATGCGCTTTGCGCAATGCTGTGGTATAATAACCAAAAATGCAGAGGATATCATTATGAACGAAAACCGCGGCTCTGAGCACCGCTCAAGCCGACATTCGTCTTTTTTTCATAAGATCGGCGCCTTTTTAAAGAAAACGGCGGAAAAAATAATTTTGTTTTTAAAGCGGGCGGCAAAGCGCGCCGCTGCGCTTTTTGGCCCGAAAAACAGGCAAACAGAGCTCATTGAACAAACCCGCCAATTCGACAGCGTGGAAAACTCGCTCTTTGCGCAAACTAAAAAAACAGCGGCGCCTGCCCCCGTCCGCGAACTGCCGCACATATCGCGCGAACACCTCTCGGGCGAAGGCAAAGAACACATATCGATGTTCACGTCACGGCATCGGCGTCCCGGGTTTATTATCAGCGTGCTGTTAACATCGTTCCGGCTTGTGCTTGTGGGTATTTTTATGATCGGTTCTGCGGGGCTGGGTTCGCTCGTGGGTATCGCCAAGGCTTATGCGGAAACCACGCCCACGCTTGATACCGCCGAAATTGAGGAGCAGGCGGAAACCTCCTACATCTACGACTGCAACGGTAAGCTGATCACAATGTACACCGGCAGCGAAAACCGTGACTGGGCCTCTCTCGGCGAGATGCCGAAGCCGCTGCAGGAGGCCGTCATCTCGATCGAGGACGTCCGCTTCTATTATCATAACGGCGTTGATATGAAACGCCTAGTGGGCGCGTTCATCAGCAACCTCATGAACAGCAACGTGCAGGGTGGCAGCACGCTTACCCAGCAGCTCATCAAAAACAGCCTTCTTTCTACCGAACGCACCTATAAACGCAAGATTCAGGAAGCGTACCTCGCGATGCAGCTTGAACAGGAATACGACAAAGACAAGATACTTGAGGCATACCTCAATACGGTCAGCTTCGGCGGTTCCAACTATGGCGTTAAAGCCGCCGCGCTCGATTATTTCGGCAAAGACCTCTCGCAGCTTTCGCTGCGCGAATGCGCGATGCTGGCGGGTATCACGCAGTACCCGTACAAATACAACCCGCGGCGCTGTTATTATACCGCGGAAGACCCTTCCATTATCAACGACCGCACCGACCACGTGCTCAGGCAGATGTATTACGCAGGGTATATCACTCAGGCGGAATGCGAAAGCGCGCTTAATGCCAACGTCTATGTGCTTCCCGAATCCCGGGTGAATGAAATGTACGAAATGCCGTACTTTGTGGAATATGCCGTATATGATGTGATTACGCATCTTTTAAAGCTGCGCGGCAAGGAAGATACCAAAGAGAACCGCGCTGAGATCGAAACGGAGCTGCGTACGCAGGGCTATCGCATATACACCACCGTAGACCCCGATATCCAGAAAACTGTGGAACAGTGCCTTGCGGACTGGGACAAATACCCGAAAATGAAAAAATCCGAAGACGCGGTCGCCAAATATGAAAACAGCGACGGCAGCGTTTCTGAGGTCATACAGCCGCAGGCGGCTTTCGTAATACTTGATCAGAAGACGGGCAGTCTTAAAGCCGTCGCAGGCGGCCGGACGACGCCGACCGCCAAAAGAACGTTCAACCGCGCGTATCAGAATACGATGCCCATCGGCTCGTCAATCAAGCCGATCGCCGTCTACGGCCCCGCGATCGACCTCGGTACTTCGGACGGCACCGTCGTGCCTAACCTGAATGTGCCTATTGAAGGCTGGGACAGCAAAGACGGTTATCCGGGGGGCGGCTCCAAATATTATGGACCGGTCACACTGCGCACCGCGATGGTGCAGTCTCTCAACAGCGCAACCGCTTGGACGCTGCTCAATCTCGTAAAACTTGATAACTCATTTAACTACCTGACAACCATGGGTGTCAACCCGTCGCATATCAGTAAGACGGGCTCCGGCCTCGCTTTGGGCGACTCGGGCATCACGCCGATTGAACTTGCGGGCGCTTATGGCACCATCTCCCATGGCGGTATCTATCTTGAACCGCTTTCGTTTACCAGAGTTGTAGACAGAGACGGCAATGTGATACTCGACGCGGAAAAGATCCGCGATCAGCGCGAGGTGTTCCAGCCCTCCACCGCCTGGCTTATATCCGATATGCTTGTCAACGCGGTGCGAAGCGGCACCGGTAAAAAAGCAAATATCGACGGCGTGACGGTGGGCGGCAAAACCGGAACGGTGCAGAATGCCACGGGCGTATTATTCGCGGGTATCACGCCGGATTTCACCGCAACGCTGTGGATTGGCAGCGACGAATACAAGCCGCTCGCTCGCGACGTATACGCGTCCTCTTCGGCTGCGCCGCTGTGGAAATATATCATGTCCAAAGTATATGAAACCGGCGAATACCCGAACAAGGGCGGCAATATCTTGGGCGCGGCTCCGGAAAACCTCGGCCTTGAGCAGGCCGAACTTTGCAGCGTATCGGGCGGGCTGGCAACCGACGCGTGCCGCGCGGATACCGCGCGCCCCCCCGTCAAGGCATGGGTCAAAAAGAGCGTCGAGCTCGAAGAATGCGATATGCACGATCAGTTTTACATCTGCAGCGAAAGCGGCAAGATCAATATACAATACTGCCCGCAGGATCAGGTTGCGCTGCAGAGTGTGCTCTTTCTTGATGCCGGTTCGCCTTACTGGAAGCTCAAGTCCGAGAAGCTCAAAGAATACCTCGGCAGGTTCGTGTTCTTAAAGCCCATTGTTCCGGTGCGTGATATGACGCCCGACATGCCGGAATATTCGGATTACTACTGCACGATCCATACGGAGAGTTGGTACAACGCATATGTGCTGCGCCGGAACGCAATCGACGCCGCCAATGCGCAAATCAGCGAATCGAACGCTGTGCTTTCCGATTCCACGCTGTCCATACCGCTTCAGGAGCAGTCTGATCTGTCCGCATTGATATCGGACCTTCAGGCGCTTATCGCGTCCGATACCGCGACAGCAGGCGCGATAGAGCAAAAGACCGATGAACTCAAATCTTTTACGGATCAGCTTGCGGCGCTTTATCCCGCACTTCCTTCACCATAACCATAAGAACGGACGGGCTGTCCGTCAGGCCGCTGACAAACTTCGTTTGCCAGTGGCTTTTTAATATGCATTATACATTCTTTATACTGCTTTCCTTTAGAGATCGGTCTGCCACTGCAGGCGTATCATCAAAAGGCATGCTTCTACATCAGCCGTTTTATGCATCGCTCTGTCACGGCATATAGTCCTCTTCGTCGCCCAGCACGATTTCAACCGGTTCGCCGGCAGCGCCGGTGAGTGGTTCGCCGTCCTCCATGATTTCGGGATGCACCGGCAGCAGATAATATTGATAGGTATGCCCGTATTGCGCGCTGTCATCCTTCACAAAAACTTTGTCCTTGCTGCCGGTAAACTCGCCGATCTTGACCGTTTGCCCGGTAGCGATATCCGTGCGCATGAGCCGGTAAATAATGTAGCTGTTAATCGGTGTAAAGGATATTTTGGGGTACCCGCCTTCGCCGCATACCGCTGTAAAATCGCCGGGCGCTTTCGGCAATGTCCAGTAGGTCGAATATGTATTGGGCGCGTCGCCCTCCAAAAAAAATTCCTCCATACGCTCATTCTCGGGCGTAAAGGCGCTTGCGAGCTGCGGCTTATCCCCCGCCATGAGCGACTTTGCGTCTATAATCGCCTCCACGACGCCGTCGGGCTGAAGAAACACGGGTGCGGGGATCCTGCCGTATGTACAATCGAACATCTGCTTCACAACCATCGCCGGATATGTGCCGCCCGTCACCTCGGAAGGCAGGCAGTGCGCCCCGTCGGTCGAGTCGAAGCCCATCCAGCAGCATATCGTATAATCCGGGTTATACGCAACCGTCCACGCGTCCTTGTTGCCGCTGATGCCATCCGAACCTGACGTACCCGTTTTGGCGGCGATGCTCACGCCTTTAATCTTAAGGCGGCGCGCAGTGCCCTCCTCCACCGCGCTTTGCAGCATCGAGGTCATCAGAAACGACGTATCCTCGGAAAGCACGCTCGTTTTGGTTTGCGGGCGCGCGTATACCGTGTTTCCGTGCGCATTTTCGATGCGCGTGATGCAGCTCGGGTACGAATAGTACCCGCCGTTCGCAAAAGGCGTAAACGCGTTGCACAGCGCAAGCGGCGTGACGCCCTTCGTGAAGCCTCCCAGGGCTAATGTGAGCCCTTTGTCCTCCTTCTCAAACGGTATGCCCACGCGTGACGCGTACATCTTGGCTGTCTCAATGCCCACCGCATCCAGCGTACGCACCGCGGGCAGATTCAGCGACGAAGCGAGCGCTTGCCTCACCGTCACCCAGCCTGCGTAACTGTCCGTAAAGTTTTTGGGCACATAACCGTCAAAGTCATCCTTTTCGTCCAACACCAATGTGGCGGGCGAATAGCCCAGTTTTTCCATCGCAGGCGCATAGACCAGCACCGGCTTGATCGTCGAACCGGGTTGGCGTTTCATATCCACCGCGCGGTTGAGACCGCGCCGCGTCTCATACTGCCTTCCGCCCATCACCGCACGGATCTCGCTTGTTTCGCTGTCCAGTATCACGAGCGCCGACTGGCACTGCTCGCCGTCCGCCGCGTTTTCAGGGAAGTTCGCGCTGTCCATAAACACGGCCTCCGCTTCGTTCTGCAGTGTCTGGTCGAGCGTCGTATAGATGCGGTATCCGCTTGCGAGCAGTTCTTCCGTGTCCATATGCAGCACGTTTTCCGCGTCGCAGAGCACCATATCGGTAAAGAAATCGTACTTCACTTCCACCTCGGGAACGAGCACAACCTCCTCAGCCTTCGCTTGGGCTTCCTGCGCGGGTGTGATGAATCCCTGGTCGGCCATCAGCGAAAGCACAAGATTCCTTCTTTCGATGGATCTATCAAGGTGCAAATGCGGCGCATAGTTCGTAGGGGACTTAATCACGCCCGCGAGCAGCGCCGCCTGCGATACCGTCAGCGTGTTTACCGATTTGCCGAAATATACCTTGGCCGCAGCTTCAATTCCGTACGTGCCATTCCCAAAATAGATATAATTCAAATACATTTCGAGTATCTGGTCTTTGGTATAAGCCTGCTCCATCTCAAAAGCCATTACGGCCTCCTGCAGTTTGCGCGAAATCGTCTTGACGCCCGTGAGGCATGTGAGCTTTACAAGCTGCTGCGATATCGTGCTTGCGCCCTGGCTTGGGCTGCCGCTTTTTAAATCTTCTATAAACGCACCCGCGATGCGAATCAAATCCACGCCGTTATGCTCGTAGAAACGCGAATCTTCCACCGCGATAAACGCGTTTTTTACGTAATCCGGAATTTTGTCGATCGTCACGTATACGCGGTTTTGCAGCCCGTGCAGCGCGGCTGTCTCAGTACCGCCCGCGTCGTAGATCAGCAGCGTCTGCTGCATTTCTCCGATCCTACCGGGATCGAATTCCTTCCATTCCTCCAGCCCCATCAGATACGAAAAGAAGAATATGAAGCAGCCGAGAACGCAAAGCATGCCGGCAATCAACGTACCCTTGATCCACCTTAGCAGTCTTCTTTTCTTCTGCGGTTTTTCGTGCTGCCCGCGCCTGCCCATGCCGCCCACGCATTCCTTTTTGATTTCGATGAAATTAGGCTGTGCGCCAGCGGGCTTGAATATGAATTTCGGCATAATCCATAATGTAACAACAAAAGAAGTGTTTTTCCGCTAAAACCTCTTAAAGGAATGCGTAAAGCTGAACAGAATAGGCTTTAAGATCACCATGAAAGGATGCAGGACATGCAGGTTAAATTGCAACACAGCAGCGGCTTTGTCACCGCCAGCCTATATGGAGAGCTCGATCACCACAGCGCACCAAAGGTCAGGGATACGCTCGACATCGCGCTACAGCGGTTCGCCGACGCCGATCTCGTACTGGATCTCAAGAATTTGAGCTTTATGGACAGTTCGGGGCTGGGCGTCGTGCTCGGACGGTACAAACTGCTCAAATCCCGCGGGCACGGCCTCTATGTAAAAAACGTGGGCGGGCAGATCGATAAGGTTTTCAATGTCAGCGGCTTATACCGTATTATACGGAAAATAAAATAGCGGGAGCGCATATGAAAAACATAATGGAGCTAAAGCTGCTTAGCCTTTCGGAAAACGAGAGCTTTGCAAGAAGCGTCGTGGGCGCGTTTGCCACGCAGCTCGACCCGACGCTGGAGGAGGTTGCGGATATCAAGACAGCCGTTTCCGAGGCGGTTACGAACTGCATCGTGCACGCCTATCCTCATACTGTGGGCGAAATACTGGTCATCGCGGAGCTGAATGATCGACGCGTGCGCGTGCGCATTACCGATTACGGCGTAGGTATCGCCGATATTGCGCAGGCACGCCAGCCATTCTACAGCACGGCGGGAGACGAATCTCGAAGCGGTATGGGATTCACCGTAATGGAAACGTTCATGGACGGGATCAGCATTGAATCCGTGGTCGGGCGCGGTACTACTGTGGAAATGGTAAAAGCCATCGGACGGCAGGATTAGTATGTCGGATAACGGAGTGCTCGGACACGAAGAGAGCCTTAAGCTCATTAAAGCCGCGCAGCGCGGCGACGAGAAAGCCAAGGAAACGATGGTCGTCCGCAATACGGCGCTCGTGAAAAGCATTGTGAAAAAATTTTTAAACCGCGGCGTCGAGTTTGACGACCTCATGCAAATCGGCAGCCTCGGGCTGATTAAAGCTGTGCTGGGGTACGATCCCAGTTACGATGTACGCTTCTCCACCTACGCCGTTCCCATGATCGCGGGTGAAATCAAGCGCTTTTTGCGCGACGACGGCATCATCAAGGTCAGCCGTTCGCTTCGCGAAAAATCTTTCGAGATTTTCAGCGTCAAGGCGCGCATGAAGGAGGAACTGCAGCGCGAACCCACCATAGAGGAACTCGCCGCGAAGCTTTCCATGTCGCCTGAAGACATCGTTTTTGCGATGGAAGCCGTACGCAGCCCCGTCTCGATTTTTGAGCCCGCTTTTGACGACGATACGAGCAAAACGCTGCTGATCGATACGATGTGCGAGAACAGCGACAACGATATGATCGACCAGATCCTGCTGCGCGAGCTGCTGCAAAAGCTTAGCCCCAAGGAGCGCCAGCTTATCATGCTGCGCTTTTACAGCGATAAAACGCAGATGGAGATTGCGCAGATCTTGGGCGTATCGCAGGTGCAGGTATCGCGCCTCATCACGAAAACCATTTCAAAACTTAAAAAAGCCGTTGAATAACTCAATATTTTAAACCGCACTGCAAATAATAGAAGTGCGCACTTCACATTTCGAAGGCGCAATAATGCGTGCGGTTTTTCTGTGCGATGAAATGGAGCTTACGTTTTGCTGGACTGGTTGTGGTATCATCGGCGTTTGGTCATTTGCTTACTGATCATTATGCTCATTACGCTGTTTCTTGTTTTTCTGCTGCTTTCAGGCCACAAGACGTTCGTCGATGCATGGTATATCTGACTGCGAGAAAAAGCTTCGTGCCAATTTAGATTGCGGAAAGGATGCTTCATGAACAGATATCATAAAATACCGGGGGTCAATACCGGGCATATGCCCAGCATCACAGAAAATGAGGAATACGTTAAAACGGTCACTGAAAAACAGCAAAAGGTGTGAATATGGATATCCGCAATGTGATTGAAAAGCAAGACTACCAAGATCATGTTAAAAAAGTGATGCCCAAAAGTCGTCTGCTTAAAGAGCTCGTCTTGGCCTTTATCGTAGGCGGGCTGATATGCGTGCTCGGCGAGGCCTTAAACGACTTCGGTAAAAAAGTGCTGCTGCTCGATAAGGAGGGCGTAAGTACGTTCCGTTCCGCCGTGCTCATCTTTTTGGGCGCGCTGTTTACCGGCATCGGTATATACGATATGCTCGGGCGCGTCGCGGGCGCAGGGTCCATCGTACCCATCACGGGCTTTGCGAACTCCGTCGTCTCCCCCGCGCTCGAATACAAATGGGAGGGATATGTGCTGGGCGTGGGCGCAAAGCTGTTCACCATCGCAGGGCCGGTGCTTGTGTACGGCATCAGCGCTTCCGTACTCGCGGGGCTGCTTTACTACATTTTCGGAGGCTTGCTATGAACAAACGCGTCGGGCCGCGCACCGTGCAATTCAGCCATCCGCCTATACTTTTATCCGCAGCTTCGGCAGCGGGCAAGGCCGAGTGCGAAGGCCCCTACGGCAGCGAATTCGATATCGCCGTCGAGGACGATCTCTGGGGGGAGAAGACCTACGAGCTTGCCGAGAGAAAGCTGCTCGTGAAAGCGACGGAGACGGCAATCGCAAAAGCAGGGCTCAAAGCAGACGATATATCGTACCTGCTCGCTGGCGACCTGTTAAACCAGATCATATCATCGGGCTTTGCCGCGCGGCAGCTCGGCATCCCCTATATCGGGCTTTACGGCGCGTGTTCCACGATGTCCGAGTCGCTGATGCTGGGCTCCATGATCGTGGACGGCAGCTTCGCGGATTACATCGCGTGCGCGACAAGCAGCCATTTCGCGACGGCGGAGCGCCAGTTCCGCAACCCTTTGGAACTGGGTACACCCAAAACCCCGACCTCGCAGAACACCGCCACGGCTTCAGGTTCGGTAATACTTTCCTCCGTTCGCGACCCGGCTTATCCCGCGGTCACGTTCGCGACCACCGGGCGCGTGGTGGATTTCGGCGTCAACGACATCAACAACATGGGCGCCGCAATGGCGCCCGCCGCAGCCGAAACGATACTATCGCACCTGCAGGAAACGGGGCGTACCGCCGGATACTACGATCATATCATCACGGGCGACCTTGGCATATTCGGAAGCCAGCTGCTTAGCGAGATCATGGCACAGGCGGGCATACCGCTGCCTAACCACCTCGACTGCGGCGCGATGATTTACGCAGGTAACGATCAGATGTATTGCGGAGGCAGCGGCTGCGGCTGCGGTGCTTCGATGCTCTGCGGGCATTTTTATAAACGCATGATGGGCGGCGCGGTATCCAGGCTGCTGTTTATCGCGACAGGCGCGCTGCACAGCCCGACAAGCGCGCTGCAGGGCGAGACGGTACCCTCCATCGCGCATGCCGTCGCAATCGAAATGGGGTGCGGAATATGAACTACCTGTGGGCTTTCCTTGTCGGCGGCGCAATATGCGCCATCGGCCAGATATTACTCTCTAAAACGCAGATGACGCCCGCGAGGATACTGGTGCTCTACGTCACGGCGGGCGTGGTATTAACCGCTGTCGGGCTCTACGAGCCGCTCGTGAAATTCGGCGGCGCGGGCGCGGAGGTGCCGCTCACGGGCTTCGGGTATGCGCTTGCCAAAGGCGCGTTTAAAGGCGTGGACGAATCGGGCCTGCTCGGCGCGCTCACGGGCGGCGTTACGGCTACCGCGGGCGGTATCGCCGCGGCGGTGCTTTTCGGGTATCTGGTTGCTCTGATATTTAAGCCGAAAACCAAGAAATAATGATGATTCATTTTAATCGCAGAATGATATAAATGATGATATATTGAAGGGGAGTTCCGCATTGCGCGGCACTCCCCTTTTCAGGGCCCCGAAAAGCCAAGAGGCTTTTGGGTAGGGTTGTCTTTCGGATATTACTTTGATGCCGAAGGGCTCGCAGTAACTGATCCGCTGGGACGTACCGTTACCGACGGGCTGACACTCACCGACGGGACAGGTACCGACGGGCTATTGTTTACCGTTGGTTTTAGTGTCGGGTTTACTGTAACCGACGGGAGCACGTTCGTGGTCGGTGAGGTTCCCGGTTGGTTATTATTGCGGGTGCAACCTGCAAATACAGCTACAAACACGACAATCAACATGATCAATATGATCAGCTTTTTCATCCAATTCGCCTCCTTTATTCTATTTTCCCACGTTCGATGCAAAATATTTTTAAATAGTGTGCCATTTGCTACCGTTATTGAAAACAGAAAGTTTCATGGCGGCCTTTTTTGCCTTCTTTATCATATTATCTACGATTAAAGCAAAAATATTTTTAATAAATGGCTCTATACATAAAAAATGCTCCGGATCATTTCGAAGCATTTCTATTCGATGTTCATTATTCCGGTTGCTTACAGCTTGCCGATAAATTCGCGCAGCAGGCTGCAAACCGGTATCGCGCGCTCGTCGTCCATGCTTAAAAAATAGTTTAAAAATTTAAGCAGGCTTAAGGCCTCCGGATAATTGGGCATATCGGGCGCAAAGTGCTTGAGCTCGCCGTAGCAATACTTCTTTAGTATCAGCGGCTCATATATCAGCGTGGAATTAAACATTACGTCCGCACTCTCCTGATAGGGCAGTATGTATTTGAATTCCCCGCGGCGCACCGAGTCCCATATTGAAAAAGTCTGAGCGAAAGAATATCCGCGCGTGCGTTTGTCGCGAACCAAACGACGCAGCAGGCGCAGGTCTTCCGGCATCACGACGCTGTGGTCGTCGATGTTGAGCGTCGTGAGCGGCGCGATGAATATCTTGAATTTGACTTCTTTAGGTACGCCTTGGGTCAGCGCATCATTAAGGCCGTGCAGCCCTTCGATCACGAGTATATCGTTTTCACCGATACGCAGCGGCACGCCTTGCGGCCTGCGCCCGCCCGCGACAAAATCGAACCGCGGCATCTGCGCCGTATCGCCAGCCAGCAAAAGCTTTAAATCCTCACCAAGCTTATCAGTATCCAGCGCTTCCACGCACTCAAAATCCGGCTTACCGTGCGCATCGAGAGGCACATCGCAGCGCCCCTTATAGTAATCGTCTACCGAAATCGGATAGCATTTCTTTCCGAGCACGCGCAGATGCACCGAAAGCCTTTGCGCAAAAGTAGTCTTCCCCGAAGAAGACGGCCCGGCGATAAGTACGATTCGAACCGTTTCGTGGTCCACGATGCTTTGCGCGATGTTGACGATCGTCTTTTCGTGCATGGCTTCGTTGACGCTGATAAAGTCGCTTAATCCCCCTTCGCGAAACATGTCGTTGATATCCGATACATTCGAAGCCGAAAGCACGCGTGACCATTTTTCTGCCTGGTCGAACACTGATGCGTATTTAGGCTGGTCGATAATCGATATGCGCCCTTCAATATACGGCGACGGGTACTTCAGTATCAATCCGTCCGCATACGCATACAGCCGCATGCCCTTTAAATACCCCGCGCTTTTAGGCATAATGCCATGAAAATAATTCCTGCGCCCGTCGAATGCGTACAGCCTGTAATAATCAAACGGTCTGTATTTCAGCAGTTCCGCCTTGTCAAGCAAGCCCTCGCCCAGTATGATCTGCCGCGCGTCCTCAACGCCCATCCTCTCGAGCGTAAAATCCTCATCCCTTAAGATATACTCCGCAATCTTACTTTCAAGCGATTTGATATCCGCTTTGGCGGTTCCGCCCAGTTCGCAGTACAAGCCGC
The DNA here is from genome assembly GCA_964561895.1 of uncultured Christensenellaceae bacterium. Lineage (GTDB taxonomy): Bacteria > Bacillota > Clostridia > Christensenellales > SZUA-584 > JAEWCC01. Next base: position 27,694 of record CAZLRM010000004.1, read on the forward strand.
CCGCCAGCGCGTACTCCACGCGCAGCGGCCTCTTCGGAAAAAGCGCTTTAGCCGCGCAATACAGCAGAAACGTCGCGCCGCGCAGGAACACGCGCGATGCCTGCTCGTTCTGATCCGGCGACAGAAATCGCACTTTTGCGCCGGGCTGCGCCATTTCCCCCAGCGAAACGATACTCCCGTTCATCAGCGCACAGATTGCGCCAAAAGCCTCCATATCACGCGCAATTTCGCAGAGCTTTGCGCCCTCTTTAAACGCGTAATCATCGTAATTTATGCCATCGCTGCTGATGCTGCATATGTTTTCCATTATCCCACCTCGCTACTCTAATACAGTATAGCTGAATCGCACCGCAAATACCAGTTTTGCATAAAACCAGCCGGAATACACCTTTTCCCGAATTGACGCATGGTAAAAACCGTTATATATTATTAATCGGGTATAAAACGAACCCGGACACTTCGGAGGCGGCCAGTTTTGAATACAATTTTAAGCATGTTTCTTATTATCATATGGCTTGCGGCGGCTGCATTATGCGGCGCGGTCCCGTCGGGAGTTTTATCGGAAAGCCCGGCTGCGGCCGAAGCTGCCGTGCGCACGCCCCCCGAAACCATGCAGAGCGGTTTGCCCGCAGCGGCGCCTATGGCTGATCCCGGGGGAAAGCCCGCAGTTGAACAAGCCGCGGAGTCCCTGCCCGCGCCCGAAACAGTGCCCGCACCCGCGCCGCTCAATATCGAAAAGCAGGCGCTGCCGTTTTCAGAGCTTGCGCCCACCGTAATGATGGCTTTTTCTGAACTCGTAGGAGATAACGGCGTCTATGATAAAAAGTCTGAGTTACCGCCGCTGCCCTCTTCCGATACGTACAAGATGGTCGTTAATATCACCTGGCAGTATGCCGCCGTATTCAAGCAGGACGAAAACGGCGAGTACACCGTTCCCGTACGATATATGATCGTCACCACGGGCGCGAACAAGTCACCCACGCCCCGGGGCACCTTTAAGATGGGCGATCATTATGTGCGCTTCGGGCTGTTCAGCTGCGGCGTTTACGGCCAGTACTGGCGGCAGATCACGCGCTCGATCTATACGCATTCGCTGCTCTATACGCGCCGCAGCGCCAATACCTATACAAGCTCGTACGCTCATTTGGGCAAACGCGGGTCGCACGGCTGCGTACGCATGATGGTGCCCGACGCGAGGTGGGTCTATTACAACATCGCGCCCGGAACCACCTGTGAGATCGTCAAGGGCAGCAAGCGGGACGAGGCCGCCGCCGCCATCAAAGCGCAGCTCGTATTCCCCAAGAAGCCGGGAAAGCGCCCCGGCCTCAAGGCCGGAAAGATTCCCGTTACCGAAGCATGGCCCGGCTGGCAGGG
>CAZLRM010000005.1:0-28141 GCA_964561895.1 uncultured Christensenellaceae bacterium
TGAGCAGCTTCAATATTCCCTTGCCGAATCTGAGCACCAGCTTCTTATTCACAATGGTCAATATTATGCAGGATACCGCGATTAGATTGATCACAAACCCCAATACCGCGAACCAGAACGCTTCGTTGCTGTTCTCATAGTAATACGCGCCGCGTACCACAAGGCCCGCAATATAAAGCGCGCACAGCGAAAGCTCGTATACCACAAATTTAATGGACACAATGCAGGTGGCCGTACCTACGGGTACATTGTTGCGCTTCATGTAAATCACCTGCATGGGCTGCCCGCCCGTCGAAGAAGGCGTCAGCGCGCAGTAATACAGACCGATCACTCCGATTTTGATCGATTGCGATAATGGCTGGGCTTTGTACATATACTGAGAGATATCGTGAAGCAGCAGCGCGTCGGTAAGCCAAAATAACAGCACCGCTCCAACGCATGAAATCAGCCACCAAATATTAAAATCCTTCAATGCTTCCGTGATTGCCTCAAGGTCGGCTGCAAATATGCCAATTAATACAATCGCGACGATAGTGACGCCCATGTAAATGAGGCTGAACAGGTGTTTCGGTTTTTTTCTTTTCATCCGCCCTCCAAAACCGCTGTCAGCATGATACCAGAAAGAAAGAAAGAAATCAAGCGTACAAGTACAACGCCTGCCTGCGATTAAGCGGTGTTACGTCTCCGCCGTATACAAATAAGAACAGCTATCACGTACCGCACAGCTCTGCGACTGGCTTTCGATGCTCAGTCTTTATCCCCTGCCGCGCGCACGCTTCCGGTTAATCAGGTACAGGTAACGGTCAAATACGGACTGCACGGCATCCTCCCAGCTTAAATAGAGCGTGCGCCTCGCCTCGCCGCCCACCTTAAGCGCGTGAGCGGGATTGCGTATAATATGCTCCGCCGCATCCGCCAAAGAAGCGGCGTTGTTTTGAATCAGGAATCCGTTTTCCTCCGTAATGCCCTGTGACGTTGTTGACCCTTTCACGAATACGGTCGGGCAGCCGCACGCGGCCGCTTCCCGCGGAACGAGCGAAGACATATCGTACAGCGACGGAAAAAGCAGCGCGCTGCTGCGCAGGTAGATATCCGCGAGTCTGTCCCTGTCTTCAATCTTGCCGGAAAACGATATATCGCCGGTTAAATCGAGCGCCTTCACCATCCGTTCCATCTCCGTCCGTTTCGGGCCGTCCCCCACAAAAAGCATATGAAACGGGCATCCTTTTCTTTTCAGCAGCGCCATCGCCTCAATGATCATCTTCACGTTCTTCTGCCAAATATGCTGCCCTACAAATATTAACAACGGAACGCCGGGACGAAGGCCCAGCGCTTCTTCCACCGCACGGTTGGTTTCTTCCGACGGCCAGCGCTGCTCAAGATCCGTCGCGTTGTCTGCGATACGAATGTCTCCCCTGTATCCGTACTCGCGCAACGTTTCCGCGCAGCCTTCGTTGACAGACCAGACCTCATCCACGGACTCGTAAAATTCGACAATCCTTAATATCACCTGATCCACAATCACATCGGACTTTAAGGATTCCTTAAAATCTTCCCGGTATTTTGAATGGAACGTGGCGACGATCGGTATGCCCTTCCTCCTTGCGATGCTTCTCGCCGCGAACCCTGTGCCAAAAGGGCAGTGCGCATGTACAATATCAAACGGTATCTTCTTTAAATCATGCCAAAACGGTCCGTCCATCTGCGGGAGCCCTACGCGATATTCATTGCGCGTAGGTACAGGCATCGACGAATACCGGTATACCTCAAAGCCGTAGTCGTCCTGCGCCTCAGGATGCTCAGGCGTCACTACACAACAGCGGCCGTACTTCTTATTCAACCAATACGCATAATTTTTTACCACATTGGCAACGCCGTCCATAATAGGCGGAAAAGACTCGTTAAACTGCCCAATAGTAATACTCATCGGTAAAAATGCCTCCCTCATTTACAAGCACGAAAACAACGGCCGGCTTTACGGGCCGTCCGTCTGCGGCCCAAATGCCGCAGCACCGGATTCGTTGTCGCCTCGTAGCCTTCCGGCTTGGTTTGCTGTTTGCAAAAAGCCGCTTGAGAAGGGGTAGAAATAACGGATATATTATATATTTGTTTTGTTTTGAGCGACAGACAACAGGCTCCGCCGACACAAAAAATTGTTTTTCCATGACGCCCCTTTTTACCGGAAAAAGGGAACACAAAAACAATAGTGTCCCGCTCCCCATTATCAATCGCTATTTGATGACTTCGTCAATCAGCGTTTTGAGCTCGTCATCATCCTTATCGGCAGCTTTTACGGCCTTGTTTTCGCTGTCGCTATCGCTGTCATACAGCCAGGAGTAATCGTCATACCGCGGTTTATACTCCGCATCCGCTTCTTCGTCGCCCAGTATATCGCCGTCCTGTTCTTCGAGCTCTGTAAGCGCTTTATTGATCTCGTTGAGCGCCATAAAGCCCTTCTCCGGCTCCGGCACATCGGGGGGAGACGTTTCCGGCAGCTCATCCTGCGGCATTTCAGACAGTCCGGACGGCTTATCGTCCGCCGCAAGGGCAATCTCATCTTTCAGGACTTCGTCAGCCGCCTCGCCTGTCGCGGCTCCTTTGATTACCCCTAAGCTTTTCAGCCCGTCTACCACATCCGCGCTGATACGGCGTGTCGCTTCGGTATTGATGCCGCCCGGCGTTTCCGGGTCTCCAAAATAGCTCCGGTACGCCTGGTCGAACGAGGCCGCCTGCGAATTGATCATATTGGCGAAATTCTGCGCAAACGAAGAAGCCTGAGCTTTAATCTCCTCCAACCGCTTTTCAGCCTGCTCAAGCTCCGTCACCGTCTGTTCTTCCCGGCGCCTTGCGGTGGTCTGCGCGCTGTCAATGATGAGCTCCGCTTTTCGCGCAGCTTCCGCAAGCATTCGTTCCGAGCTTTTCTGCGCTGAAACCAAGGTATTCATGATGGTTTCCTCAGTCTCGCTCATTCGGCTTAATCGCTCATTCGCAGCCGACAGGGAAGCATTCAGCGTCTCATTTTCGCCTTGGAGCGCTTTGAACTCGTCGATGATCTGATCTAAAAACCGATCGACCTCGTCCTCGTCGTATCCCTTGAAAGACCTTTTAAACGTCTTTTCGAGTATTTCCTTGATCGTTAACGGCACCGCAATGTCTCCTTTCGCAGCACTCAATAGAAGTATCCCCGATAAGGGGCCGACTATGCGCTAAACGCGGTTTATAAATCAGTCGTGTCTTTTGAACCCGTCCCGGCTGCTGCGCTCTTCAATGCTTTGCGAAACGTCCACATTCGGAGGTGCAACCACAAATATGCTGCGCGCCACTTTCTTGATATCGCCATTCAGCGAATATACTGCGCCGCCCACAAAATCGAGTATACGTTGGCCGAGTTCCACGTCCAGCTCGTCGAGGTTCATAATCACCGGTTTCCTCGCTTTGAGGTTATCGATGATGCTCTCTGCCTCCTCGAGGCTGCACGGCTGGAACAACAGCATCTGCATGCGCGATGCACCCGCGGGGCTTGGCATGCTGACTACTTTGCTCTGCTTGCTCCTGCGCGGCCGCTGTTCTACCTCTTCGCATTCTTCCTCATAATACTGATCATTTTCATCCATGAACGTATCATCCTCACAAATTTCCTCTTCCAGGCCTACCGCATCCAGAATACGGTTAAAAATGCCTTTCGCCATGGTGTAACCCCCTAAAAATGTTGATTTGACCTCGCTCCAAACACGGCCGTACCAATCCGCACCATATTTGAGCCTTCATCAATTGCAGCTTCGAAGTCGTCCGACATTCCCATCGACAAATATACAAAGGGCTGATTTGGGGTAACACTACCAAAGCGGTCATAGAGCGTTTTCATCTTAGCGAAGTACCGTCTGTTATCGTCCGCATGCAGCGCCGGCGGCGGTATCGCCATCAGCCCTTTTACGCGAACGCTCCTCAAAACAGACAGCTGCTCTAAAAACCGTTCCAGTTCTTCTTCAGCCACGCCGGCTTTCGTCGGCTCCTTTGCGATATTGAGCTGAACCAGCACATCGAGCGCCGTGCCTTTTTTTTCGCACTGTTTATTAAGCTCAAGCGCCACTTCCAGCCTGTCGAGAGAGTGAAGCAAAGCAACCCCGGGTATTAGATACTTTGCCTTATTGCACTGCAGCGGCCCGATGATATGCCAGATGACGGAATCCCCGATAACCTCACGTTTTTTCAGGTACTCCTGCACCCGGTTCTCGCCGAAATTTCGGATGCCGGCCTTTGCAGCCTGTACAACCTTTTCAGCATCCACCGTTTTGCTGACCGCGACAAGTACAATATCGTTTTTAGTTCTTCCCGACTTCCTCGCGCAAAAATCCATCCTTTCTTCAATAATTCTTATGTTATCCTCTATTGAAGCCATATTCTTCTTTAGCTCCTGATGCGCTGCCCCTCTAAAAGAGACCCCTCGAGAGGCTGTACCATGTAGCGGTCCTTGTCGTCCGCAATCACCAGTACGGGCACATACAGCCCTTCCGCGGTTTCGACATACGTTACTTTTTCAGTAACCGTTTCTTCTGCGCTCGGTGAAGCGCTGACCGTTACAATTTCTGAAGCGCTTTCCCCTGCTTCCACGCTTTTCTCCACCTCGCGTCTGACGGTTTTGACGCAGCTTTTGGGTACGAACAGGCCTTCCTGCTCGCCGTAGAGCTTTGCGTTCACACGTCTTTCGCCGATCAGCGGGCCGATATCGTCCCGTATCCGTATAGTATACACGAACCCGCCATTTTTTTCAAGAGTTGTCGCGTTATATACGACGCCCGTGTACTCGTTGTTCAGATAGTTGTCAAATATCAGCGAAAATGCGTTACCCTCATGCATCTCCGGGATCGCATCTTTTGAATACATCACGACGTACCAGTCGGCCGTATCCACGATGCGATAGAGCGGAGCGTATGCGGCGTCGCTGCCCTCCGTTTCAATCGTCTTGCCCGCCACCACCTCAAGAAGCGCTTCCTCGGTAAATTTTCCGATGTTATCGGGCGTCATGAGCGCTTCGCAGCCGTCAAAGTAAAAACTGACGACGCCATCCCGGCTCGCACTCAAAACGGTTCGCCATGCACTGATCGTTTCAAGCAGCGCTTCTTCGTCGGCGTAGTAACCACGCAGCGTATCGTCCGGCATCGCAACGCTCTTCATATATTCCGTGCGCTCGCCCATCAGGTTCTCCAGCTCTCGCTGCAGCCCCAGCGCATCCTGCGGGCGGCTATCCGATATACAGCGCTCGATATCGGCGACCTTGCCGCCGATACGGTTATTGATATCGCTCAGTTTCTCGTCGATAACGCCTGCGCGGCTCACGTTGATCTCGTAATCCAGTATCGTGCTTTGCAGATCCAGCAGCTGCGAGAGCGTAGCGTCGTTGTACTCCCAACTGTAAACCTCGGCGATCTCGTCCCCTGCCGCGACACGCTGCCCTTCCTCCGCAATAAATTCCGTCCTGCCGTAATTCTTGGCCTCGTAAACCAGCTCCGAGCGGATAATGAGCATGTCGTATGTGGCGCTGAATTCCGCTTTGCCCTTCTCCACCGGGTAGGTTGCGTTCGCGCGAATCATGAGCACCGTCACCATCACGGCTACGGCGAGTACCGCCCCCAGAATTACAAAGAATCTCGTTTTCGGTTTCCGCCGCATCGTTACCGGAGGATTACGCCGTACCGAAGTGCTGGTGCCGTAAGGCGAGGCTACCCTCATGCTTGTTTTTTGCCTGACTGACATCTTCCTGAATTATCCTTCCTTCGGCGCGTACCTTAATAATTCTCTACTCGGAATAAAAACTCCTTTTTATTATATTATAAATTAATCTCGAAAAAAATTAGATATTGCCGGAAAACTACAGTGCGATGCTGACCTCAACGCTGTTACCGCTGTCGTTGTAGCGGATATCGCTGCACAGCGCGCGCACAAGTTTGAGCCCGCGCCCGCGTTCACTAAGAAGCGTATCCGAATCGTCCGTATCCTTATCCGGCTGAGAATGCACAAATCCCGACCCGCCGTCTGTCACGCCGATATGCAAGCTGCCGCCGCTGTACTCCGCACGCACAAATACGGGAAAGCACGGCGCCATACGCGCATGTTCAAACGAATTGACTAAAAGCTCATTTAAAACCAATGCTATATTGTACCGATTTTCGTCACTGAGCGAAGCCAAGCGGCTTACGCTGTTAATCACGCCGCAGGTTACGTTCTTTATATCGTCAATGGCTGTCAGTACATATCTTTTTCTCATCACAACTACACCAAAGCACAGTATTGTATGGCGCTTGAAAACCGCAAACCCATACATACTATCAATATAACCCGCTTACGGTACTTTAAAACTACTTTTCGTAGTAGTTTCTGAATTTGTCCAATATCCTCCGCTCGATGCGCGATATGTACATTTGGGATACGCCGAGCCCCGCCGCTACTTCCCGCTGGCTCTTGTCGGCCATGTAGCGCTCACGGATGACCTGCTTTTCGATCTCGTTTAAATGCTCAAAACAACTGTCCAGAAAATCCCGGTCTTCAATGCGGTCAAATTCGCTGTCCGCGCTGCCCAGCAGCTTCACCAGCTTTAAATCCTCGCTGACGGCAAGGCAGCTGTCCAGCGAAGTCGCGTACGCAGCCGATTGCGTCTCCATGAGTTCCAGCACGCGCTCCACGGTAATTCCAAGATAATCGGCAATTTCTTCGGGCGTCACGCCGCGCCCGTTGCTGTGCGATATCGCCTCGCGCGCCTCCTCCAGATGCCGGATCATTTCGCTGTCGCGCCGCGATATACGGATCATGCGCGTTTTGTCGCGAAAATAGTTCTTGATCTCCCCCACAAGCGTAGGCGTTGCGAAGCTCGCGAATTTGACACCGCGCACCGGTTCAAAACGGTCCACCGCTTTAATTAGCGCTAATGACGCGACCTGAAACAAATCGTCATACTCCACGCCGCGCCCTGAAAACTTTTTAGCGACGATCTCCGCGATATACAGGTACTTTTTAAGTATGCGCTCACGCACTTTATCGTCATGCATCTGCGTATACCGCTCAAACAGCTGTTGTTCGGTTATCTCTTCCGGCATCCCCATGTCGCATCCTTTATAAACGTCCGCCGCAAGGTGCGGCTTATACTGGCGCTTTATTACCGGTGTTTCTTAAAGAAACGCACACCCGTCACCATTTTGTTCTGCTGCCGAAAAGTGCACTCGTCCACGAGCGCTTCCAACAGATACTGGCTCAAATCCTCTTCCGGCTCTTCCTCGCGCCCCTTTGGTGCCACGGCGCTTAAGCTCATACCGATTCCATCCTGCTTCACGACGATATCGATTCCGACGGATTCGGGCCGGTAGGACAGCAGCAGTATGCATCCTTCGGAACTGGCCACTTTTAAGTCTTCAATATCGTCGATATCAAACCCTATTCTTTCCGCAATCGCCGAGACGGCCAGCCGAACCGCGAGAATATAGTCGGGTTTGGCGGGGAAAGACATGCGAATCACATCTTCGTTCACTCCGCGCTCACCTCAATCAAGAAGATTTTATCCAGGCCTGTCAGCGTAAATATCTTGGCGATATAGGGCTTCAAGTTTACGATGCGTATCTGTTTTTCCGCCTCGCGGACCTTTTTGAGCGCGCTCACAAGCACGCCCAGCCCCGTGGAGTCAATATATTTGAGGCTCGTGCAGTCGATCATGAGATCGGCGGCCTTTTCCTCAATCAGCGCGCGCAGCTCGCCCTTAAGGCTGTCGGCATTATAGATATCGACTTCCCCATACAGGCGTACGTCCCATTTGCCCGTGCTCTCGTCGAAATTCGCGTCCATGAGCATCTAAAGCGTCCTCCTATCAGTACTTGATATGTTGATTAAGCCAGCTTATTATATCATCCCAAACCTGCTGTTTGCCTTTTTCGTTGAGCACCTCGTGCCGCATACCCGGATAAACGTTGAGCGTCACATCCTTAACGCCCGCGTTTTTATACGCCGCCGCGTCCTTTTTCACTTCTTTAAGCTCCCTGCCGCCGACAGTGTCGAATTCGCCCGCGCCGATCAACAATGGCAGTTCCTTTGGAAACGCATTTACCGACCTCTTCGTTGCCGCTTCGCGCGTACCCCACAGCATCTCATGAAAAAACTCCGCCGAAAGCGCGTTGCCGCAGCGCGGGTCCGCGGTGTACGCCTCTACCACAGCGGGATCCGAACAGATGAATTCGTTGCCGGTACTGCCCTCAAACGTACCGTTCATCTCTTTCCTATACAGGTTATTAAGCATCTTGGGCCGATGCGCCGCGCCGCGCAATGCCATCACAATTCCCGCCAGCGCGATCATCAGCGAAAGGTACGCCGCGCTCCTGCCTCCGGTACCCGTCAATATCACGCCGCTAAGTTCATGGCCGTACTTCGCGGCATACAGCCGGGCCAGAAACGAGCCCATGCTATGCCCGTACATGAACACCGGCAGGCCGGGATATTCCTCACGCATACGCAAATCCAGCGTATGAATGTCTTCCGCGATCTTTAGAAATGCGCCTTTGCTGTCCGAGATATGCCCAACGTAATCGTCGCTCTTTGCCGTCTTGCCGTGGCCCAGATGATCTTCGGCATAAACAGAAAAGCCCTGCGCGCACAGCTCGCGCGCAAACGCGTCGTAGCGCATCGCGTACTCCACCGAGCCGTGTACGATCTGCAGTAGCGCTTTTGGCTTTTGCGCAGCCCACTTGTACGCGGCAATCTGCACCCCATCCGATGAAGTAAACGAAAATTCCGCCGCTTTCACCATGAGTACACACCTCTTTAGCGTTTATGATACCATCATGCATATTTTTTGTAAATACCGTGCAGACATGATATAATAATAAAGAAGAACAGGGGGAGCGCGCCATGCACGATTATGTCGAAACGATACGGGATAATCCCGTCATCGCCGCGGTGCAAAGCCAGGCAACGCTGAGCGCAGCGCTCAGCCTTCGCATGCCCACCGTGTTTTTACTCAACACCGACATATTCTCCTCCAAGGCCTCGGTGGATTTATGCGCCGCTGCGGACTGCAACGTTTTCTTGCACATGGATTTGATCGACGGACTCGCCTCCAGCGCCAAAGCGCTTGACTACGTTCAGCACCGCATCAGCCCTTCGGGCATCATCAGCACCAAATCCGCGCTCATCAAGTACGCGCGCGAACAGGGTATATTCTGCATACAGCGCTTTTTCATCGTGGACAGCGCCTCCTTTGACAACGCCGTAAAAACCACGCGCAAAAACCGCCCCAACATGGTCGAGCTCATGCCGGGTATCATTCCCGACGTGCTGCGCCGTTTCACCGCCGAGGCCGATACGCCCGTCATCGCGGGCGGCCTCATCACGCAGCGCCGCCAGGTCATCGGCGCGCTCTCCGCGGGCGCCGTCGGCGTCTCTACGGGGTGCCAGGGCTTATGGGCGCAGGAAGCGTAAAAGCAATATAATCAACAGCATACACGATTGATTAATTACATAGTAAGCAGTGGCTCGCGCTATGTCATTACCCCTTACAATATTTCTCCCGTCCTGATATACGCATTCGCGTTTTCGATATAAAACGCGCAGCGCTTTTTATTGTCCTCAATCTCTTCCGGCGTCACGTCGCGCACCACCTTGCACGGCACGCCCATGACCACGGTCCCGGACGGCACCACAAAGCCCGGCGGCACGAGCGCGCCCGCTCCCACGATGCTGTCCTTCCCTACCTTCGCCGCGTCCATCACGACCGCGCCCATGCCGACCGTTGCACCATCTTCGATATCGCACGAATGCAGCACCGCGCGGTGCCCAATCGTTACATCGCTGCCAACGCGCAGCTGCAGATGCCCCATATGCAGCACGCTGCCGTCCTGTATGTTCGCACGCTCGCCTATGACGATAGGCGCGATATCGCCGCGCACCACCGCACCGGGCCATACACTGGAGTTCTTGCCAAGCTTCACCTGCCCGATCACCGTCGCACCGGGATGCACATAAGCCTCGCGAGCGATATCCGGCCTCATACCGTTTACCTTCTGTATCATCGCATCTGCTCCTTTGCCGCCAGCGCGATTGCGAGTTCCAGCCGTTTTTTTTGCATCCTGCAGCCAATTTCATAAGGCTGCATCATGTCGCCGTTGATATTGACATTCGCCGCGGCACACCCGCCGCTGCAGTAATATTTTGCCCAGCATTTTTTGCATGGCTCCATGTGGTATATGTCGCACTCGTCAAACTTTTGCGCGAGCGCCGCTTTCAGCGTTCCGCCAAACACGCTGCCCATTTTATACTCCGGCCTGCCCGCAAACTGGTGGCACGGATAGATGTCTCCGTTTGGCGTTACAGCCACGTACTCCGTGCCCGCGCCGCAGCCCCTCATGCGCTTTGCCCTGCACGGTCCGGCATTAAGATCGACCATGAAGTGAAAAAAAGTAAATCCTCGCCCCTCGCTGCGCCTTTTGGCATACTGCGCTGCAAGCCTATCGTATTCGGCAAATATCGCAGGAAGGTGCTCTTCGCGTATCGCGTTTTTGGCCTTGGTCACCACAGGCTCTATGGATACACCTTCAAAGCCCATATCCGCCACATGCAGCACGTCCTCGGCAAAATCAAGGTTATCCGCCGTAAACGTGCCGCGCACATAATATTCTCCCTTGCGGCTTAGCAGCAAAGATTTCGCGTTGTCCGCCACGCGCACATAGCTGCCGCCCCCGTCCGCGGTTTTGCGCACCGCGTCGTGCACATGCGGCCGCCCGTCGATACTGACCACGATGTTATGCATATTCTCGTCGATATAGCGCTTCATCTCGTCCGTCACTTCGTAAGCGTTGGTGGTGACAGTGAAGCGAAAATTCTTATTGCGCTGCTTTTCCCGTAAGCGTGCGTGCGCCACGGTGCTTTTAAGCACCTCGAAATTCATCAGCGGTTCTCCGCCAAAGAAGTCCACCTCAAGGTTGCGCCGCGTACCCGAGACGTCCGCGAGAAAATCGATCGCCGCGTGCGCCTCGGCCTCACTCATAAGTTCGCGCTTCCCCGCAAACGCGCCGCCCTTGGCGAAGCAGTAGCCGCAGCGCAGGTTACAGTCGTGCGCGAGATGCAGGCACATCGCCTTGATCACGTTTTGCGGCTTGCCCGCGTCCCCGTCCGGTGCGGAAAACAGCAGCCCCGCCGCTTTGAGTTCGCGCAGCTCCTTATAAACGCCGCCCAAGCTTAATGCCGCGTCCACATCACCGCCGCCGCGCTCCGTCTCCTCAAGTCGGCAGAGCGCGTCATATGCCTCTTCGTCGAGCAGGTGCACGCTGCCCGTCTCCACGTCCAGCGCGTAATATTCGTCATCGTATTTAAATGCGTGTACCAAAGTTTCTCCTTTATCCGGGTAAAATAAAAAGCGGCCGCGCGGGCCGCGTCTGCCTTGGCCTCCCGGTATAAGCCGCAATCCCTGTCATAAGCGCACCTAAACCGCGCGGCAAGCGTCGGAACGGTTACAAAAGGTTACCTGCGCTTCTTCTCGCAGCGCTGGTTTGCCAGCGTGCACGAGGTTTTGCATGCCGACTGGCACGAGGTCTGGCATTCGCCGCAACCCGTTTTCACTTTGTTTTCCTTGAGCGTTCCTTTGACGATGGTCTTGATATGCTTCATATCGTTCCTCCGAGCTTGATCTTTTCAAGATTATATACCACTCGTGCAGAGATTTGCAACCTATTTGTATTCATCGCGCGGATGGATTATCACTGCTGCGTCAAACCAGCGGCACATACGTCTTGTAATCCGTATCTTCAATCGTGTACCCGTCCTCTTCAAACAGCGAGAGGCATGCCGCCACCACGTCGGCATTAAAAGCCTTGCCCGCGTTTTCGCGTATCTCGCACAGCGCGGCGTCAAGCCCCAATGCGGGCCGGTAAGGCCGGTGGGATACCATCGCCTCCACCACATCAGCCACCATCAATATCTGCGCTTCGATGCAGATATCCTTTTGTGTGAGCCCGCGCGGATACCCGCTGCCGTCGCAGCGCTCGTGGTGCTGGTATATGGTCTCGCAGACGTTGCGCGGCAAGTCCACACGCGTAAGCATCTCATACCCCTCCGCCGGATGAACGCGTATAAGCGCGATCTCTATGTCACTCAGCTTGCCCGGCTTGGACAATATCTCGGTAGGTATGACCATCTTGCCGACGTCGTGGATGTAACCGATAACGCGGATAAAACAAATGCTGTTGTCGTCCAGCCCCAACTTCCGCGCTATTGCCGCCGCGAGGTTGCCGACGCGCCGCTGATGCCCGGCTGTATACGGATCCCTCATCTCTACCACTGCCGTGAGCAGCGAACTGATACTTTGCATTGCTTTTTGCAGTTCGTCCGTACGCTTTTCCACGATCTCTTCAAGGCCCCTCTGGTATTCTTGGTTTTGCGCCTCCAGCGCGGCCTTTTCGTCTATCAGCACTTTCACCTGCATGGCGCGCTTCACCGATTGTATAAAATCTCTGCGTACGATGGGCTTTATCATATAATCGTTTGCGCCGTTCTGCACAGACTTGATCGCCGTATCCACGGTGGGTTCTCCGGTCATTACGATGATCTGCACCGTAGAGGACTTTGCGCGTACGTACTCGATGATTTCCATGCCGGATATTTTGGGCATGACAATGTCCGTGATGACAACATCAAAGGAACCGCCGCGCAGCAGTTCAAACGCCTCCTCCGCGTTTGCCGCCGTCTCCACGTCCATACCCTCTTTTTTCAGGAATTCACCCAAAGTGATGCGTATGCTTTTTTCATCGTCAACGATCAATACCCTGCCCACCGCTTGCCCCCTATCTCTCGAGTTTCCAGCCGTTGTCCACCGGAAGCTCCAAAATAAACCGCGTAAATTTACCTTCCTGCGTTTCGACAAATATCTTCCCGTGGTGGTCCTTGATGATTCCGAAGCTGATCGACAGCCCCAGCCCCGTGCCTTTCTCTTTAGGTTTGGTAGAGAAGAATGGCTCAAATATTTTTTCCTGAATACCCGCGGGGATGCCTTTACCGTGGTCTTCCACGATCAGCCGTATCCATTTGCGGCCTTTGCCCAAAAACAGCCTACAGCTCAGCCATATGGCCTTGTCCTCATGATACTCCGGGTACTTTTCGTTGAGCGCGTCGCGCGCGTTGGTAAGAAGGTTCATAAGCACCTGCTGTATCTGCTGGCTTCTGCACTTGATCTCGGGCAGCCCCTCCTCCACATCGATATGAAGCTGTATCCGGTCCTTGCGGATCACCGTGTTGATCAGCGATATCGTCTGGTTCACGATGTCATAGACGCTGGCGTAGCTGTGCGCCTGCTTCTCGTGCCGCGAAAACTGCAGCAGATTTTTGACGATCCCCGATATCCTCTCGGTTTCATGCACGATCTCGCGCGCATACTCAGCTTCAGCGCAGCCCTCGTCCAGCTTGTCCAGTATCAGCTCGGCATAGTTCATGATGCCGCTGATCGGGTTGTTGATTTCGTGTGCGACGCCGCCCGCCAGCGTACCGATGGCCTCGAGCTTTTGCTGCTGGCGCCGCTTCGCCTCCGTGCTGGTTTTGATGCGCTCCATGTTCTTTCGCTCCGAGATATCCCGTGCGAATATCATGGCGCTGTCTTTGCCGTTATAGGCAACCGGCATCGCCGTTACCTCCACATCGATGGGCGTGCCGTCCATGCGCAGGTATACATGCTCGGCAAGAGGAACGTGCACCTTCTCCTCGCTGATCTTCCTAATTCGCGCGCTGATCTCCCGATGGTAATCAGCATGAAAGAAATCCATAATCGGTTTGCCTATCATTTCTCTGTCCGATTCCGCCCCGAACAATTCCACCGCGGCCTGGTTGAGAAACACAAATTTCAAATCGGTCTGTATGAATATCGCGTCGGGCGCGCACTCTACGAGCTGACGAAACCGGGTTTCGCTTTCAACGAGCGCTTTTTGGGAGGCGGTACGCAGCGAAATGTCATGGACAATCGAGTACAGATGTACCTTCTTATCAATGGTAATAGGCCCGCTGAACACTTCCACATCCGCGATATCACCGGACTCTTTTTTATGCCTGAACTTAAAATAATTACACTTGCCCGTTAAAGCTTTTCGCATCTCGGCAATCAGCTCGCCTTCGCCAAGCAGGAAAATCTGCGATATCTTCATCTCCTTGAGCTGTCGGATGCTCCATCCGTAAAACTCGGAAGCAGCCGGATTTACGTCAATGATCCGCCCGTCTTCGGGCTGTATCAGCAGCATGGGCGCGCGGTTGTTGTCAAACAGGCTTTGATACCGCCCCTGCGCTTCAATCATCTGCGCCATGTATTCGTTTCGCTCTTTCTGGTGCAGCATGAGCATGCTTAAAAGCACGGTGGCCACCGGGTAAATCAGCATTACCGGCAGAGACACTCTGCTCAGTACGTCAACCCGCATTGAGGAAGGCATGAGCAATGTGCTGCCCAGCATTGCAGCCGATACGACAACGCCGAGCGTATAGACGCACAGCCAGCGCTTGCGTTCCTTGCAACTGAGTATGATCTTCCTGCTCAGCATTCCAATCAGGAAGGACACGACGACCATCCCGATACCGGCAGCCATGCCCACCCCGCCCAAAAGCACGCGGTACACGATCAATATCACCGACGCAATCGCCGCGGGGACTGCACCGAAAACCAAAGCCGCCACGCTGATCAGCACCGTGCGTGTATCAACAACAAGTCCGCTGGAAATCACATATGGCAGCGCCATGATTAAAAGGCCGGTAAACCCGATCAGGCTTCCGTCCAAAAAAGGCTTAATTTTTTTCCATTTTGTAAACAGCGCGTAACTGATTTCGTAAATGATCGCAAGCGAAAGCAGGAGGGCCGAGTTGTAAATGAGCTCCAATGCGATATTGTTGTACATATGCTATACCCCATCACGAATGATATCAGTTTCGACAACAAAACCCATAGATTCTCATTAATATTTTAACAGAGTTTACATAGGAAAACAACACAAAACTTCCCAAAGCCCGATTATTGGCCTTGCCTTGCGGGCTTCACGCTGCGCGAGCGCTGCATGCGCGAAAACGGGGATCGCTTTGCACGGTGCTTAGTGCGCGACGGGCCGGCCTTGCTGCCCTTGAAGCTCACCATAATGATCGCGAATACCATACCGATCAGCAGCCCCATGAGTATGTTGGAAAACAGCAGCGCCACATTGCCAAGCATCCCTTCGATCAGCGAAACCAGCAGATAGCTCAGTATGATAAACAGCATGCCTGCCATGCCGCCCAAGATCCAGCTCTTGCCTGAAAAACCCTTGACGGCGAAGTACGACGCGAGCATGATGCCGCCGATGCGCAGTATCTGGTAGACGATCGAAGCGGCGGATGACGCCATATTGGTCTCCTGTATGATCAGCGCGAACAGCAATATCGCGGCTGTGGTGAATACCATCGATATGAGCGTGCCTTTAAGCGCGTTTTTCAGATACGCGGTAAACGGCGTTTTAACAGCTGCAGTATTTACGCTTTGTTCCATAACAATACCCCCTTCTTATAAGCATACTTATGAGAAAAAAAGGGGCGTTATGCGCGAGACATACAGATTTGAAAGAACAGGCTTTAAGCCGGCGCCGAATAGCATAGGAAACGTATCCGCAGATGATATCCCATGCTTTTGGGGATGATAAGGTGCTGCTGTACCGGAGCTGCGATGTATTAAGAAAATAAAACCGGTGCAGTTCATTCATTACTCACCGGTTATCGTTTATACCTTATTTACAGCGCTGATTCTCATTTTCGGTTCAGCCGTGCTGCGGCGAATCCTTGACCTTGCTGATTGCCCTCAGTATGCTGACGACGAGGCTGGTTTTATATTGCAGCCGTGAGGCCTCGACCATCTCAAGCAGCTCCCCGCGTCTTGTCGTGGCGTACTGTGCGGGCAGCCTTTGCAGCGCAATCGCGCAGACGTCGCAAAAACACTTGTTGCAGCAGCACATATCGTACTCTTCCATCATCTCGCGCGCCTTTTTCAGCACAACCTGCTCCGTGATGTTGACGAGTACATAATCATCGCTGGTTTTCTCATTTTGCGGTTTTTTATTGTCGTTTAACGGTTCTTTTTCGGGATTTTCCGGTCTTTTTTCACCGGTTTCCGGCTGATTTGCACTCAATGCCCGCACCTCCTAAATATTTTTCAAGCATGGCACTACAGCTACAATATACCATATCCGTGCAGAATAACAATCCCCGCTGCAGAAAATATGCGGGCTTTGGTATTCTTTATTCCGCCGTGTCCATCACTTCGTTCGGGCCGTCCACGCCATCCGGGGACGCGATTCGCTTCGCCCAGTCCATCGCGTTGTACCCTTCGATACGGAACCACAGCTCGCTGCCGTCGTCACTGTAGCACAGAAACACCGCGTCGTCCGCAGTTTCGTCGGGCGCGATGGTATACTGCGCGCCGTCAGGAAAGAAGAAACACACCGCGTCATCCAAACTGCAATCCGGCTTCGCGAACAGCCTTTCGCGCTCGGATATCGTGAGCAGCCACTCCAAGCGGCCAAAATTATCGGCACTGATACGCGTTTTCTGCCCCGAAGCGCTTGCCGTGAGCTCGCCGCCGCTTTGCGCCGTAATCATATGAGACTGCGTATCCTTATCATACTGTACCTGAGTAAACTGCATGGAAACGAAGAATATCACCGAACCGATACCCAGCGCCAGAAACACCAGCAGAGGTATCAATACTTTTTTCATAAAACGCGCTCCTTTTTATCGCACCGACCGTCGCGGCGCACAACAGCGCTGCGCGCCACCTCCCCTTGCAGGGCAGGCTACGCGTTGATATTATACCATATTTTCGGGCGGCGGTGCAAAAATTCAATTATTTTGTCGTTTTCTATTGACAGCGTAACAGTGTTATGTTACGCTGTATGCGTCAACGGAAGGAGAAGACATGGACGAAACGCTGATCAGTAAAAAGGAGCTGCTCGATTTAACGGGCATATCGTACGGCCAGCTTTACCGCTGGAAGCGCAAGGGGCTGATACCGGAGGACTGGTTCATCCGCAAAGCCACGTATACGGGGCAGGAGACGTTCTTTCCGCGCGCACAGGTGTTATCGCGCATTGATAAGATAAAGAACATGAAGGAGGATATCTCGCTCGACGATATCGCCGACGTGTTCTCCCCCGCGCCCGAAGAAGTGAGCCTGACCGCGGAAGAAGCCGTTGCGCGCGGCGTGGCGACCGCCGAGGTAATGAAGCTGTTCCTTGCCGACCGCGGCAGCGACGGCCTGCTCGATTTTGCGGACGCTTTGCAGGCGCACCTTTTCAGTTCCGCGCTCGTTGCGGGCGACATGAGCCTTGGCGAGGCGCGGCTGATGCTCGACGTGATGCGCACCGCGTCGATCCGTTTGAATGGCGCGCCGGCCGAGCTTTACCTCGCGCGCAAGCTGGGCGTTTTCATATGCTTTGCGGTATCAACGCCCGGCGAAGTCTGCCTCGACAAAGACACGCGGCTCGTGCGCCGCATCAATCTGCCCTCCGTCACGGAGGCGCTCAAGCTGAAATTAGTTTAGGAGGATAACCTATATGAGTGAACCCACAAAGAATCCCGATCTCGTGATCGGCGGATACGGCAGCGCCGGGGGCGGGCAGTACGGCGCGGTCAAGATCAACGGCTATGGCAAAATCGGCGGTGACGTGCAATGCGACATCATGCGCATCAACGGCGCAGGAGAAACGATGGGCGTGGAATGCGATTCGATTCACGTCAACGGCTCGGGCGACATCGGCGGGGCGCTGAAAACGCGCGAGCTCAAAGTGAACGGCACGGGCACGTTTTCGGGCGCGGCGAACAGCGAAACCGCCACGGTGACCGGCACGGCCACGTTTAAAGCGGGGCTCAGCGCGCAGCTGCTCAACGTAAGCGGCTCGATCCACGTGGGCGGGGACTGCAGCGCGGAGCGTTTCGTATCCTCGGGTGTGTTTACCGTGGACGGCCTGCTCTCCGCCGACCACATTGAGGTCTACCTCGACTGGAACAAAAGCCGCGCCAAGGAGATCGGCGGGGCGGACATATCCGTGAAGCCCGGCCCGCGCGGCATGGGCGTGCTTCGCTCGCTGTTCTCGCACTCCCCCGTGCTGGAGGCCGACACTATTGAGGGCAACGAGCTGAGCCTGGAGCTGACCAAGGCGCGCGTGGTGCGCGGCAACAACGTCTCTTTGGGCGACGGCTGCGAGATCGGCCTTGTGGAATACAAGGGCACGCTGAGGAAAACGGGCAACGCGAGAGTAGGAGAAGAGAAGAAGATTTGACGAGGGGGTTGTTGCCGAGAGTTGCGGAGGCGCTGCCCTATGTGCCCTGTGGGTACGTGCTCCCGCCCAAGGGACATTGTCCCTTGGGAATCCCATCAGAACTAAAACGGGGCAGCCTTGGCTGCCCCGTTTGATAAATTAGCTATTAATACATATTTTACAAAATGAACTTCCATATGCTGTTATTCCAAAAAAACTTTCATCTATACGTAGTTCAGTAAATCCTTGTATTTTATACGCATCTGGCAAATTCAGATATGATGAAATAAACGGATGTTGCTTTAACGTATCATACAACTCTTTTTTCATCATGCTTGTTCCATATTCAGTTTCAATCAATCCTAGTCTTTCTAGATTATCAAAATATCCTTGAACATCATATGGTTTTTCACACCCCGAAATCTCCCCAATATCAGAAAAATTTGCTATGATTGTTAAGCTACCCTTATCTCTGCTCTTATATCTTATTGTAATCGTTGGAATATACCTTATTTTGTGAAACTCTTTTAATACTTTTGCTTCATCAGGACAAAGTTGCTTAATTATTTCAACAAATCCAGGATGAACTCCATTTTTCATAGTTTTATTCATTGAATTCGCGAGTAAATTTGCATACATATTCCTTAGTTCTTCATTATCCATACAATAGCTAATATATTGTAATGCAGGTATTGCAATATGAGGTTCAGGAGGGACAATGTTTTCTGGAGATACGTTTTTCAGCTTTTCTTCAAGTAGTTTTTTTGTTTCGGAAATACTATATTCCTCGTGAAGCAACCACTTTTCAAGTGGTGAAAAGGCTACTTTAATAGCTCTTGGTATTAATGCGAGAAACTCTCCTGTTGGTTTTAGCACTGGCTTTCCTATATCATCATATACAGCTTTAGCGACTTCCTTTGCTGCTTCGCACGCAACTTTTACCGAATCAGTATCCATGTTTCACCCCTCCCGTATTTCGAATTTATTACATATTATAATATTATACCATGAACTATTAATTATTAATATATACTATAAAAATTGACTTTAACAATCAAAATGCTATAATTTTATTATATATCTTGGGTTTAATTGTTTTATGTTGTCTAATATATATATATGTATTTAGGAGCAAAGATGGGGAACAAACCACGCTTCACACCCTCGGGTGTTTATGATGGCATTGAAAGTGTGCATTTTAGAATGTATAGATATTTCATTGATTATATATATCAAGAATTGAATGATAATTATATTTACCGTGGGCATAGGAAAGATACATATAAACTTGAATCAACGCTTGATAGGCAGATATATAACAAAGCAAAAATTCACGATTTTAGAGCACAACAGCTTAACACTTTTAAAATGGCGGCAAGAGGTAAAAGAGGGGTTAATCCACCACAATACCCAGATGAAAATGAATGGTGGTCTCTTGGCCAACATCATGAGTTAAATACCCCTCTTTTGGATTGGAGTTATTCACCCTTCGTTGCTGCATACTTTGCATTTTATAAAACAAAAGCTGATGATACGAAAAAAAGAATAATCTATGCTCTTAACAAGATAAAAATAACAGAATTTTTAAACCGAAAAAAGCGAAATGATATTATCTTTTTTCAACCTACATCTGATGATAACCCAAGGGTGCTTAACCAAAATGGCTTATTTACTGTTGCTGCTAATGGTGAAGAATTGGAAGAATGGGTTAAAAACAATTTTGTTGGTAGTAAAGATCGTATACTAATTAAATTTAATATTCCTAATAGCGATAGAGAAGACTGTTTGGATAGCCTATACACAATGAATATTAATCATATAACATTATTTCCTGATATTTATGGCGCTGCAGTTTATACAAATATAATGTCTGAATTAAAAAATATTTAGAGAGAGATATACAACCACACGCAATCGGAATGGTATGAAACCATCCCCTACAAATGTACCATATGAACCTTCTTAGGCGCCAGGCGCAGGCCGTGGTAACCACGGCCTGCGTTTTACCTGACACCCGTCTCCCCCACACCCCAAATTTTATTGAATTGTCGGTTGTGCCGTCGGCGAGGAGAGCGTATGCACTTTGCAGGGCTGCTGTCGGCATGGGAGAGTGGACGGGCTTCACAGGGGCGGATGATAGCGGCGGGGTTTGCAGAAGAAGGCGATCGCGTGCGGATAATATCCGCTCCTACATGTGCCTTGCCTGGATGGGTAAAAACCTGTTACCTGCGTTTAAGGCTTCCCCTCGAGGGGAAGCCTTAAACGCAGGTAGGCGACTGATGAGGTGTGCAATATACGAGATTCTCAGACACCTCATCCGGCGCTTCGCGCCACCTTCCCCACAAGGGGAAGGCACAAAAAAAGGGCTCTCGCCCTTCTCTTTAGTCTTCTTATTCCGCGATGTTTACAGAGAGCGTCTGCGCTGTGCCCTGCGGGCCGACGCGCAGCGTTTCGCTGCCCGCGCCGAGCGCTTTAAACAATACGCCGGCCACGCCGTTTTGCTGCCTTTCCTCGCTTAAAAGCGCATTCCCGCCCGATACCTCAAGGCTATCCCCGCCGACCAGCAGTATGTGCTCGCCGATGCGGATGTGCAGCACGTCAATCGGCAGTACGACGCCGCCATAGCTTTTGATCTGCACCGGAACGATATACGTGACGCGCCCGTCCTGCGCCGCCTCCCCCGCCGAAGCGCGCCGCTCCACCGCGATGCCGCCCTCCAGCGTGACCGAGCCGCGCGGCACATGATCCTGCGCCCACCAGTCGTGCAGCGCCCCGCCGTCAAAACCCACCACGCGGTATCCGATACTGCCTTTGCCGCTGTCGCCCGAGGAGATCAGCAGCATATCGTAGTCCGAACCGGGGAAAGCGATCGTCATCGCAGGGAATGCTACGTCGCTTTGCTTAAACAGGCTGTAATACGCCATGCGCTTATCGCCGCTGTTCTCCCACAGCACCATCATGAGGCCGGAATCCCTGCCGTTTGGATTACCCACCGGAATGGAATCCACGCGGTATTCCTTGTCCTCGCTGATGGCGACGGTCTGCTCCGCTGTGCCTGCAGCCGCCTGCTGCGTTTTGCCAGCGCTTGTCGTTACGAGGCATGTGCAGATGACAGCCGCCGCAAAAACGCAGGCTGCGCCTAAGGCAGCCTTTAGCCGGATGCGCGGACGCAAAGCGATATGCCTGCCCCGCGCGATTGTCCTCTCGCCGCTGAGCGCCGCCGCAGGCCGCCCGAAAAACCGCGCGGCTTCGGTTCTGCCCTGGCTCAGTATTTTTTCCAGATTCATATCACTCATAAGCGGCGTCCTCCTGTGCCAGCGTCTGCTTCAGCATCTGCCTGCCACGGCACAATCTGGCCCTGACGTTGCTCTCGCTGATACCCAGCATGCCGGCGATTTCGCCCGTCGTCATATCCTCAAAATAATATAGCGATATCACCGCCCTGTATTTGGGCGGCAGCTCCATCACCTTCGCAAACACCTCTCCGCCTTCCACCGTTTCAAACATTCTGGTTTCGGCCATGACGGTGTTTCCTAAATCCTCACCGCGCGGGAGAAGCATCCGCCGGAAATCGGCGGATGCCATATAATCGCGGCAAAGGTTCACCGTAATCCGGTATATCCATGTAAAATAAGCGCTCTCCTTACGGAACCTGTGCAAGTTCCGGTATACGCGGCAGAATACCTCCTGCGCGATATCCTCCGCGATAAAAACGTCGCGCACATGATAGTATGCGAGCTTATATACCCGGCTTCCCAGCTGCTCAATCAGCTCATCCAATGTAATTTCGGACGGCTCCCGCGTCACATCCAAGCGACATTACCCCGCTAGTTCTATTCAGCCCTAATCTCCTGCTTCATAAAGCAGACGTATGATATGGCAAAACATATCATAGTTAAAGCCAAAAGCCCTGTCAAGTGGGGCCAGACCAGCAATAGGCTCTGCCCCAAAGGCAGGTTGCCCAAAACATAGCTTTGCGACTGGTAATACTGCGACTCCGTGAAGACGCTCGATACCGACCGCAGGCTCGGGTTCAGTATCGCCGAGACCGACTCGGTATACAGCGTCGCGGGCGACAGCCGGTTGATAGACTGCACACACCCCAGGTTTTTCATCACATCACCAAACGCCGAGTTATCCGTCACGGGATACAGCGCGTTCGCGATTCCGCTGGCCAGCATACCAAGAAATATCGCAAAGAACAGCCATATGCCCACGCCCGTGAGCGCCGAGGTAGCCGTGTGGCGCAGCAGCAGCGACAGCAGCAGCGATATCGCCAGGAACAGCGATATGTATACCACCGTGAATGTCAGAAATACGATTATGCGCAGCAGCTCCTCAACCGTCGGCACGAGCCCGATGATCACCATGCCCGCGCCGCTGATCACAAAGCCCAGCGAAAACACCATGATGGATATCACCGTCACACCCGCAAGGAACTTGCCGTTGATGACCGCGTCACGGTATATCGGCTGCGCAAGCAGCCGCGAAAGCGTCCTGCGCGAGCGTTCGCCGTTGATCGCGTCAAAGCCCATCGACAACCCCACGATCGGCCCCAGAAAAGCCATAAAAGTGCCAAACGAGGGCATCGTACCGGAATTCAGTATAAACAGGTTCAAAAACATGTACTGCGTATCGCCGTACGTGTTATCCTCAATCAGCTTTTGGAACCCCTGAGTGGCGCTGTATACGCTTGCGATACCCACGCCCGCAATCAGCAGCATCACGATTAAAAACCGCGCGCTGCGGAAATAGTCGCGCAGTTCCTTGCGGTAAAGCGCCCTGAATCCTGTACGGCGGGGCTCCCGGTCTGCCGCTGTGCCTGCCCTGCCTTTCAGCAATGCCGTCTGCATTACACCGCCCCCTCTTTTTCGAAATACTGCCGGTAGATGTCGTCGAGGTCCGTGCCGTGCTGTCTTAAATGCTGCAGCGCGTAGCCCTTCTCCACCACCGCGCTGGCAAGCGCATTGCGCACATCGCAGCGCGCGCGCACGATGTACAGTCCCTGCTCCTTTTTGGCTTCCTCGACGCCCGCCACGGCGCTGATGAGCTTAATCAGCCCCGCATCGTCCGGCTTCGCCATAAACTCGACGGACATCGTATCGGCTTTCTGCGCGGCCTTATTGAGTTCTTCGATACTGCCGCATGCGATGAGCTTGCCTTTCACGAATATGCCCACGCGGTCGCAAATCTGCTGAATCTGGTTTAGCATATGGGACGAAATGAGCACGGTGCGGCGGTCTTTCTTTGAAAGCTCCACGATGAGCCCAAGCAGTTCGTGCATGCCTTCCGGGTCGATACCCAAAGTCGGCTCGTCCAGTATCACCACTTTGGGGTCCTTCATGAGCACGTCCGCGATGCCAAGGCGCTGCCGCATACCCTTGGAATAGGCTTTCACCTTTTTATCCGCGGCATCGGCCATATGAACACGCTCCAAAAGCATATCGATGCGTTCCTCGCAGTGTTTCGAGTCCAGCCCGTTCATTTCGCCGATAAACCGTAAATTCTCGCGTCCCGTCATATCGTTGTAAAACGCGACGTTGTCCGGAAGGTACCCCACAATGCGTTTGACGCCGATCGGGTCTCTTGTGCAGTCGCGGCTGTATATCGTCGCTTTGCCGAAATACGGTTCGGTCAGCCCCAGCAGCATCAGTATCGTGGTCGTCTTGCCCGCGCCGTTGGGGCCGAGCAGGCCGAACACCTCTCCCTCCGATATTTCAAGATTCAGGCGGTTCACAGCGATCAGATTATCGTACTTTTTCGTCAGATTCTCTGTCTTTATTATGATATCCGCCATATTTACCGTCTCCCGTATTTTTTAAATATGAAAACAAGCGCAGCCACCACGGCGGCCACAATCACCACGCCCACAATGCCCCATACGGTCGAAGTCTTTACGGCTACGCGCATGTCCAATTTACTGGATGCTTCGCTGGTCTGGGCGTTGATCGACACGACGTAATCTCCATTGATTGCGTCGGAAGCCGCCTTGATATTCGCGTTTACCTGCACGCTCTGCCCCGCAGCCAGTGTAGCGATTTCTTTCGTGTCAAAGTCCACAGACCAGTCGGTGGGTACGCTCGTCGCCGTGAGCGCAATATTATTCAGATCGGCAGTTCCCGTATTATTGACGGTCAGCGTGACGGTGCTGGTCTTGCCCGCGTAGGCGTCCACGCTGATCAGCCCCGTAGGCGTAGACAGCGTCATCGCATAGGTGCCCGTAATCACCGCGGTCAAATCCACACCCAGCGTCTCTTTAGCCGAAACCGCGGAAACCGGTATGGAATAAGTACCCGCCACCACATCCACGGGCGCGTCGGCTTTCACCGTAATCGTCTGGCTGCGGTTGCCTTCAATGTTGAGGCTCGCAATCTGTAATCCGTCGGAAGTATAGAACGAAACCTGCCAGCCTTTGGGCGCCACCGCGCTTAAGCTGTAGGACTGCGCCTTGCTGCTGCCGTTTGTCAGAGATATCGAATAGTCAAAAATCGTCGTGCTGGAACCCTGCTGTTCCTGATAAGGCGCGGTCAGTTTTCCCTTTGTGAACTCTTCCTCATTGATCGTCACATCGAGTTGAAGCGTATCCACAGCCCCGTTTTCTCCTTCTGCCTTAACCACGATGGAGTTGTTTTCCGATGTGCTGTCGGGCGCGATGATCACAAAGTTCACATTCACCGTCTCGCCGTCTTTCGCGTATACGCGGCTGACCGGATTTCCATCCCCCTCAAAATAAGCCTTCCAGCCTTCCGGCAGCGTATCCACGCTCAGCGCCACATTCTGCGGCGTCGCGCTTTCGTTTTCGATACTGAGCGCAAATGTAATATCCTCGCCGGGGCTTACCGTAACGCCCGGATACGGGGTGCTCAAATTGAGCCCGCCGTCCGCTCTTGCGGTGCCAGCGAAAAGAGGCGAGGCGATGAGTACAAACGCGAGCGTCCACATCATCATGGCCCTTATCGTGCGCGTTTTGAAAAGTTTTGTTTCTCCCTGAAGCATAGGTGAACTTCCTCCTTCGGTAATATCAAAGATTTCCCGTGTTAGACGGATCTTTGGGCCGGATTGTGACAAATAAAATTGAACAAAGTGTAAAGAATGAATAAACGTAAAACCAAAAAGGGACTGCCGCGCTCTTCACTGCGCAGTCCCCTTTTTATACTATGTCTCATCCGCGGTTCTGTATGTCGCATCACCACGTTCAGTTCGACTGTTTTCAGGGTTCAAACACTTCGGTTACCTCCGTGATATGCCCGTCGCTATAGCTGAATATAAACTCCGAACAAAAAGGGGTTTCTTCGTTCCACCTGGCGATGAACTGCTGAGTTGTAAACTCAAAAAGCTCAGTCCATTCGTCATCTTCACCCAGCAGGTATATTTTTGCGTCGCCCATAACCGGCAGAGGTTCGAGCGTTATCTCGCCGAAATAGACGCTGTTTGAGTCTTCATCCTCAGTGGATGATATCCATTCTTCGTACGACGTGAATTGCCGGCGTTCCTGCCATGCCTCTGCGCTGCGATACAGTATACCCTCATGAATCACGCATCCGGAAAACACGCTTAAGCTTAAAACCTCCGCGTCTTTAAGTGAAAACTGGGTTTTTAGATATTGATACTCGTCGTTGATATCTTTTGTATACCGTTGATCTATCAGGGTTAACCTTAAAACACCGTCCTCAGCTTTCACATCGCTGATATAATATTCGTGGCCTGCCCCATGCGCGAGAATATAATCCAGCGCACGGCCTGGGTTGAAAGTTTGCATGTCCTCATCGCAGATCGCCGGGATGGACTGCTGAAGCACGCCATAAACGAGAGTCACATCATCGGAGGAAATATCGGCTTGCGGGGCGGTTTCATCCGCACGTGTGGCGGTAACCACCGTGATAGAAGAATGGACGCTGCACGCGGCCAGCGCCATCAGCAGTACCCCTAAGAGAATTGCTGAAACAGCTTGAACGCTTGTTTTCATACATCCTCCAATGCGATGAGTCTTTTCATACAAATTATATCATACTTAGCGTAAACTTTACAATGAATACTGTTTACGCTAAAAAAAGGAGCTGCTCGCTCCCTCTCGGCAAAAAGTCTTACTCCGTATTGTCGTCCGCGCGGCCGATTTCCGTCTGCGCTTCCGCTTCGGTGAGCGTTCGTACCCTGCCGCCGGCCTCGCCGTCGCTGCCCATATGCTGCGCCACGAGGCCCGCCGTATCGGCAGCCC
Source organism: uncultured Christensenellaceae bacterium (assembly GCA_964561895.1). GTDB lineage: Bacteria > Bacillota > Clostridia > Christensenellales > SZUA-584 > JAEWCC01. Next base: position 26,494 of record CAZLRM010000005.1, read on the forward strand.
ACTCCTCTTTCACTGCGTCAAAAATAAACGATTTGCCGTTCTCCACGCGCGCGACGGCGTTTAAATCCTCAATATAAAAATAATCCGCCATGGCACCCTCCCTTTGGTTGTTTTATGGCGTAGTATGCCCGTGCTAGACGCTCCGCATACGAAAAATGCCGCACATCGCATGCGGCATATCGTTGGAATCATTATGGCGTCTCGGCGGCATCGTCCTCGGATAAGCCGAGAACCCCGCTCCCCCACTCCCGCAGTTTGTATTTTTGTATCTTGCCGCTCGCGGTCATCGGGAAAGCGTCGATAAATTTTACGTAGCGCGGCGCTTTGTGTTTGGAGAGGCCGTCCCGCACGAATTGCTGCAGTTCTTCCTCCGTCGCGGATACGCCTTTCTTCAGTATCACGCACGCGAGCGCCTCCTCGCCGTATTTATGGTCGGGCACGCCCACCACCTGCACATCGCTGACAGCGGGGTGCGTGTATAAGAACTCCTCGATCTCGCGCGGGTAGATGTTCTCTCCGCCGCGGATGATCATATCCTTAAGCCGCCCCGTGATACGGTAATAGCCGTCCTCGTCCTTCACGCCGAGGTCGCCCGTGTGCAGCCAGCCGTCCTTGTCAATCACCTGCGCGGTGGCTTCGGGCATCTTGTAGTAACCTTTCATGATATGGTAGCCGCGCGTGACGATTTCGCCCACAGCGTTTGCGGGCACTTCCTCGTTTGTCTCGGGGTCTACCACGCGCGCCTCCACGTTGGGGTACGCGCGCCCCACGGTGGAGACTCTGATCTCCAGCGGGTCGTTGACGGTGGACTGCGTAATGCCGGGCGAGCTTTCAGTCTGCCCGTACACGCTCGTGATATGGCGCATGTTCATCTTGTCCGCCGCGGCTTTCATGACCTCCACCGGGCAGGTGGAACCCGCCATGATGCCCGTGCGCAAATGCGAGAGGTCATACTTGGCAAAGTCCGGGTGTTCCATAATTGCGATGAACATCGTCGGTACGCCGTGGAACGCCGTACACTTCTCGCTATCCAGCACCTTCATCACGTTGACCGGGTTGAAGTGGTCCACGAACACCATCGCCGCGTCGTTCGTGATGGACGCCATCACGGCCAGCACGCAGCCGAAGCAGTGGAACAACGGCACCGTGATGCAGAGCCTGTCTTCCTTCGTAAACGCCATGGAGTATCCGATGATTCTGCCGTTGTTGATAAGGTTGTAGTGCGTGAGCATCACGCCCTTGGGAAAGCCCGTGGTGCCGGAGGTGTACTGCATGTTGATAACGTCGTGCACCTCGCACTGCGCCTGCCTTACGGCGCGCTCCTCCTCGCTCACATTGTCCGAAAGCGAGAGCACGTCGTCCCATCGGAACATACCGGGTTTTTTCTCGTCCTCAAGCAATACCACGTTCTTGAGAAACGGCAGCTTCTCGGAGGCCAGCGCGCCCGGTGCGCAGGATGTAAGCTCGGGGCATATCGCGTAGATATGCTCGGTGTAGTCGTTGTCCTTCGTGCCGCCCGTCATGATCAGCGTCATGGAATCGGACTGCTTCATGAGGTATTCGAGCTCGTACTTTTTGTAGTTCGTGTTGACGGTGACGAGCACCGCGCCGATCTTTGCGGTCGCGAACTGCGTCTGCACCCACTGCG